>NZ_JBAEER010000043.1:0-57543 GCF_056207615.1 Candidatus Cryptobacteroides sp.
AACTCGCTGCCAGCCTTAAGACAGAGCTTTCGGAGGTATTCAACCGCGGATTCTGGGACGGATACTATCAGGGAGCAAGGCTCGGAGAATGGAGCGAGGTCTATGGAAGCAAGGCTACCCGCAAGAAGGTTTACAGCGGAAAGGTGACCAACTGGTTCGCAAAGCTCGGAGTCGTCGAGATTCTCGTCGAGTCTGCTACACTCCACCAGGGTGACGAAATCCTCATCCAGGGTCCATCCACAGGAAGCATCCAGACGACGGTAAGCGAAATCAGGGTCGACCTCAAGCCTGTGCCAGAGGCTGGGTAAGGTGTATATTGCTCAATTCCGATAAGTGCTGAAGCCCTCGCTTCGGCTGTCGATCCGGATGGGCAGTCTTCCCCTACCGAGAAGCTTCGCCGAGCAGACAAGGTCTATATCTGGGCGGCCGAGGAATAACGCAATCGTAACTATCTGAACAATAGGCATATACCATAAGGACGGCTCCCCCGGAAGAGGGAACCGTCCTTAGGTTAAATAGCTAATATTCAGAATATTGGCTTCAAGCCTACTTCAAGACGAGCGATACCGGACAGTGATCGGAGCCGAGGACCTCGTTGTGGATCTCGGTCTCAAGGATGCGTCCCGAAAGGTCGGCCTGAGGACCAAGAGAAGGGCCTGAGACAAGGAAATAGTCTATACGCCAGCCCACGTTCCTGCTTCTTGCAGCCATACGGTATGACCACCATGAGTACTTCACCTCCTCCGGATGCTGGTAGCGCCAGCTGTCGATGAATCCGGCTCCGAGAAGCTCAGTCATCTTGCTGCGCTCCTCATCGGAGAAGCCCGCACTGAAGTGGTTGGTCTTCGGATTCTTGAGGTCAATCTCCTCATGCGCCACGTTCATGTCTCCGCATACCACGACGCCCTTTGCCTTGCGGGCAGTACCGTCTGACGCGACTGCAGTTCCGCTCGCAAGCGAGCAGAGATATGCTCGGAAGTCGTCCTCCCACCTCATCCTGTACTCAAGACGGCGGAGTTCATCCTGCGAATTCGGCACATAGACGTTCACGAGATAGAAATCCTCGAACTCGAGGGTCACCACGCGACCCTCGTGGTCATGTTCATCCACACCGATGCCATAGCTGACTGACAAAGGAGCGACGCGGGTATAGATCGCCGTTCCGGAATATCCAGCCTTGTCGGCATAATTCCAATATGAGGTATATCCGAGGAACTCGAGGTCGATCTGACCGGCCTGAAGCTTGGTCTCCTGCAGGCATACGCAGTCGGCGTCAAAGGAATCGAAGATATCCGCGAATCCCTTGCCGACCACTGCGCGCAGGCCGTTAACGTTCCAAGAAACGAGCTTCATGGGCTATTCTATTGTCCAGCTTACGCCTTCCTTACCGTCCTTGATGGTAATTCCGAGAGCCTTGAGGGCATCACGTATCTTGTCGCTGCGTGCCCAATCCTTAGCTGCGCGTGCTGCAACCCTCTCCTCGAGAACCATCTGCATGAGGCCGTCGATGATCTTGCCGGAAGTACCCTCCGAAGCCTCCTCGTCGCGAAGTGCCATGACACCGAAGACGATGTCGTCGAAAACCTGGCAGAGAGTAGCAAGGTCATTCTTGCTGAGGGTAATCTTCTTGTCCTTCGCGGTATTGATGATACGCACGGCGTCGAAGACATGGCTGAGGGCGATAGGAGTGTTCATATCGTCGCAGAGGGCGTCATATACGCCGTTGAAGATAGCCTTCACCTCGGCATTGTCCGCCGCGCAGCTCTCAGGAGCCACGCTGGTGATGAACTCTCCATAAGCCATCTGGTTTGCAGGATGGCCTTCGGTGCCGACGGTCGTGCGCTCGACTCCGGCAGCCGCTGCAAGTGCGTAGAGATCCTTCGCTGCTGACATGATCCTGCGAAGACCCTTCTGCGCAGCCTGGAGTGCCTCGTTGCTGAAATCGAGGGTTCCACGGTAGTGGGCCTGGAGGATGAAGAAGCGTATGGTCATAGGGCTGTAAGCCTGCTCGAGCTTGTCATGCTCACCCGCAAAGAGCTGAGGAAGGGTGATGAAGTTTCCGAGAGACTTGCCCATCTTCTGTCCGTTGATGGTGATCATGTTGTTGTGCACCCAGTAGTGCACGCCCCTGGTGCCGCGCGATGCGACGTTCTGGGCGATCTCGCACTCGTGGTGAGGGAACATGAGGTCCATTCCTCCGCCATGGATGTCGAACTCGTGGCCAAGATACTTCTCCCCCATCACAGAGCACTCGAGATGCCAGCCAGGGAAGCCCTCGCCCCACGGAGACGGCCATCTCATGATATGCTGAGGCTCCGCCTTCTTCCAGATTGCGAAGTCGTAAGGAGCACGCTTGTCGCTCTGTCCGTCAAGGTTGCGGGTACCCTCGAGGGTGTCGTCGAGATTGCGGCCGGAAAGGATTCCGTAGTGGTGGTCGGCGTTGTACTTCTGGACGTCGAAGTAGATGCTGCCGTTGGACTCGTATGCATAGCCGCTGGCGAGGATCTTCTTCACCGCCTCGATCTGCTCGACGATATGTCCTGATGCACGTGGTTCGATGGACGGTGGAGCGACGTTGAGCATGCGCATTGCCTCATGGTAGCGGAGAGTGTAGTTCTGAACCACCTCCATAGGCTCAAGCTGGTCGAGCCTTGCCTTCTTTGCGATCTTGTCCTCGCCTTCATCGGCATCGTGCTCGAGATGGCCGACGTCAGTGATGTTACGAACGTAGCGGACCTTGTATCCGAGATGACGGAGAAGGCGCACGAGCACGTCGTAGGTCACGCCTGGACGGGCATGTCCGAGATGTGCGTCACCATACACTGTAGGGCCGCAGACATAGAGTCCCACACGGCCAGGATTGATAGGCTTGAAGATCTCCTTGGTACGGGAGAGCGTATTGGTTATATATAAATCTCTCATAGTATCTATAATAGTCTTGCGAAGATAGGCATTTTTTGTCACGAATAAAAAGATTATATTTGTATCGTTATGATCATCAGTGGCAAAGACCTCTCTACCAGGTTGAAGCAGGAAATGGCTTCAGAGGTAGCAACTTACACCGACCGTTTCGGTCGTGTTCCTCACCTTGTGGTTATTCTCGTGGGCGAAGATCCCGCAAGCCAGACCTATGTTCGCAACAAGGGTCTCGCTGCGGAGAAGATAGGAATGCGCAGCAGCACCATCCGCCTCGCAGAGAGCACCACTGAGGAAGAGCTTCTCAATCTCATCGACTCACTCAATGCGGACGACAGCGTCGATGGTATCCTCGTCCAGCTCCCCGTTCCTAAGCACATAGATGAACTCAAGGTACTTGACGCCATCGACAAGTCCAAGGATGTGGATGGATTCCATCCGCTGAATATGGCAGATCTCTGGCGCTACAAGTCCGCCCCTGTCTCAGACAAGGCTATCGGAGAATTCTCTCCGTTCATCCTCCCATGTACCCCTAAGGGCTGCATCAAGATGATCAAGGCAGCCGGCGTTGAGATCTCAGGAAAGCATGCGGTCGTTCTCGGCCGAAGCAACATCGTGGGTCTTCCTGTCGCCAAGCTCCTTCTCAACGAGAATGCGACCGTGACCATCTGCCACAGCCGCACCAAGAATCTTGCTGAGTTCACCCGCAACGCAGACATAATCATCGCCGCCATCGGTAAGCCTAAGTTCCTTACCGCGGACATGGTGTCTCCTGGCGCCGTCGTCATCGACGTGGGTATCGACCGCGATCCTGAGACCGGAAAGCTCTGCGGAGACGTGGACTTCGAGAACGTCGAGCCTAAGTGCTCAGTGATCTCGCCTGTCCCTGGCGGAGTCGGTCCTATGACCATCTGCTGCCTCATGGAGAACACCATCGAGGCCTTCCTCCACAAGATGGAGGCGAGGTAGATCAATCACGGAACGAATCCGGCGACAATGGCAGAATTGACGATTCGTGACGCACGGTACGAGGATGCCGAGTTCGTTGGCTGGACTATGCTGACCGCGCTGGGGATTCCACCGGAAAGCGAGTTCAACAAGATCGAGGTGTGGAGACAGGAGGACATCCTGTACTCATGGACAAGGGCCAGGATTGCCATGGTCGATGGCGAGCCTGCCGGTTGCCTTATTTCCTACCCTGGAGAAGAATATGCGCGTCTTCGAATACGCACATGGGAACTGATTTTCGGCTCTACGGAAAATGATGCAGAGAAATATGATTCCGAGACTTTTCCGGGAGAGTACTACCTTGACTCGCTAGCAGTCCGCCCGGAATTCAGGGGTCAGGGCATCGGAAGCGCTCTCCTACTCGATGGCGTCGAAAAGGGACACACAAAAAACTACGACCGAATAACGCTCATCGTGGACATCGACAAACCTGAAAACATCGCCCTATATGAAAGGCTTGGCTTCAGGAAGGAAAGCCAGATGACCTTCTTCGGGCATGAGTATTACCGAATGGCGTTCCTGTAGCGCAGAGCGTCCGAGTTCATAAATCCCTGACACCCAACAGAATAGCATACGGACGGCTCCCTCGAAACAGGGAGCCGTCCGTATAGGTTTTCACTGATAATCAGCGAGTTATAAACGTCAGTAGAGACCTGCCCAACTGATTAGATAAGAGGCTCTGCGGTCATCGCTGCAGGCTGTGGGATACCCATGAGCTTGAGGATGGTAGGAGCGACGTTGCAGAGGGCACCGTCCTTGACGCTCTTAACCTCGTCGCCAGCGTTCACTACGATGAAAGGAACGATGTTGAGAGAGTGAGCGGTGTTAGGGGTACCGTCGTCGTTTACGCAGTAGTCGGCATTACCGTGGTCAGCTGTGATGAGCACTGCATAGTCGTGTGCGATTGCAGCCTCGACTACGGCCTTCACGCAGTTGTCGACAGTCTCGACAGCCTTGCAGATTGCAGGATAGATACCGGTGTGGCCCACCATGTCACCGTTTGCGAAGTTGAGGATGATCATATCCTCCTTCTCGGTGTTGATTGCCTCCACGAGCTTCTCGGTCACCTCTGGTGCGCTCATCTCTGGCTGGAGATCGTAGGTAGCGACCTTTGGAGAGTTCACGAGGATACGGTCCTCATTCTCGAACTGAGCCTCACGGCCACCGTTGAAGAAGAAGGTAACGTGTGCGTACTTCTCGGTCTCAGCGATGCGGAGCTGGTTCTTGCCAGCCTTGGAAACGGTCTCGCCGAGGGTGTCGCCTACAAGTTCCTTGTCGAAGAGGATGTGGACGCCCTTGAAGTTTGCGTCGTATGGAGTGAGGCAGCAGTAGTAGAGAGGAATGGTATGCATTCCCTGCTCTGGCATATCCTCCTGGGTAAGCACTGCGGTAAGCTCGCGAGCGCGGTCGTTACGGAAGTTGAAGAAGATGACTGCATCGTCCTTCTCTACCTTTGCGAGAGGAGCACCTGCTGCGTCGGTAATGACGGTTGGCTTGATGAACTCATCGGTAACCTCAGCCTCATAAGAAGCCTTGATTGCCTCGGTAGCAGAAGTTGCCTGGATACCGATACCGTCTACGAGCATATCGTATGCTGCCTTGACGCGGTCCCACCTCTTGTCACGGTCCATCGCATAGAAACGGCCGCAGACAGTAGCCACCTTACCGGTGCTCTCTGCCATCTTTGACTCGAGCTCGGTCACGAAACCGAGTCCGCTGCGAGGGTCCGTATCACGACCGTCCATGTAGCAGTGAACGAATACGTTCTCGATGCCCTGGCGCTTAGCCTCAGCGAGGATCTCATACACATGGTTGAGTGAAGAGTGAACACCACCATGTGAGCAGAGGCCCATGAGGTGGAGCTTCTTGCCGCTCTTCTTTACATAGTCGAATGCAGCTGCGATCTCAGCGTTCTTCATGAGAGCGTGCTCGCGGCATGCGATATTGATCTTTACGAGATCCTGGTATACGACACGACCTGCACCGAGGTTCATGTGACCCACCTCCGAGTTACCCATCTGACCGTCAGGAAGACCTACGTACTCTCCGCAAGCCTGAAGATGTGCCATAGGATACTTTGCGCGGAGAGAGTCTATGAATGGAGCTCCCTGGGTGTAGATTGCATTTGATTTGTCCTGGCGGCCTTCTCCCCAGCCGTCGAGGATCATGAGAAGTACTTTCTTGTTCATTTATTCTGCTGTTATTTGATTTTCCTTGTTGTAGTCCTGCGGGTTCCTGTCTTAGGAGCCGCAGTCTTCGATGCACCGCTGCGGGTGCCTCTTGCCGCACCGCTCCTTGGAGCAGGCTTGGTCTTCGCCTCGGTCTTGGCTGCCTTCGACGCTGCCTTGCGAGCCGCTACGGCAGGCCTCTTTCCCTTTGCAGGCTTCTCCTCTGCTACCGGCCTCTCCGGCTTAGGCATAGGCATCTCCGACCTGGTCATGGATCTCTCCTGCTTGATTGCAGGCTTCTCACCCTTGTCGGCGCTCTTCCTGCGAGGCTTCACGAGAGCCTCTGCGAGACGTTCTTCCTTCGCGGCCTTGCGGGCAGCCTTTCCGCTGAGCCTGCGGGTGCTGCCGATATTGTCCGAGTATCCGTCTGCGCCACGCACACGACCTCTGGTGCGCTCATACTCAGCACGACGTTCCTCGCGTGGAAGCCTCTCCTCAGCACCGGTCTCCACAAGTTCGTAGTCAAGGAGCTTCTGCTCGAGGTTGGTCCTCTTCACACGAATCCTGACAGGGTTTCCAAGGGTATAGACCACGCGAGTGCGACGACCGACGAGACGGTAGTTCTCCTCATCGAACTCGAAGAAGTCGGAGTGGATGTCACGAAGCGGAACCATACCCTCGATCTTGGTAGGCTCCACCTCAACATACATACCCCACTCGGTGAGACCTGAGATATGGCCCTCGAACTCATAGCCGACCTTGTCCTGCATGAACTCGACGAGCTTGTACTTGATGCTCGAGCGCTCAGCCTCTGCAGCGATGACCTCCCTCTCGGAAGCATGCTTGCACTGGCCCTCGTAGTAGTCCTTCTTCGCGCTCTCGCCCTCCGCAAGGTACTGTGCGAGCAGCCTGTGCACCATCATGTCCGGATAGCGGCGGATAGGCGAGGTGAAGTGGGTGTAATATCTGAATGCCAAGCCGTAATGGCCGATGTTGTCAGTGCTGTAGCGAGCCTTTGCCATGGTCCTGAGGGACAGGAGCTCGATGGCGCCGAACTCTGGAGTGTCCTTCGACTCCTCGAAGAGAGTGTTCAGGGCCTTCGAGATCTCGCGTCCGTTGTTCACCGGGCCGAGAGTGTAACCGAAGTTATGGGCGAACGAACGGAGGCTCTCGAGCTTCTCCATGTTCGGTTCGTCGTGGATACGATAGACGAAGGTCTTCTTCTGCTTCGCCACGAACTCGGAAACGCTGCGGTTGGCAAGGAGCATGAACTCCTCGATCAGCCAGTTCGCTTCCTTGGAAATCTTCTGGCACACGTCCACAGGGCGTCCGGCCTCATCCACGATGACCTTCATCTCAGGACGCTCGAAGCTTATCGCTCCCGAAGCAAAGCGCTTCTTGCGGAGCTTCTGAGCGAGCTTGTGGAGCGTGAGCACTGCCTCCTGGACTGCTACCGGAACGGTGACGTCCGGGTCCATGGATGTGCGATATTCCGGATCGACCTCGCCTTTCTCGATGACGGTCTGCGCGCCCTCATAGTCGAACCTGTAGTCGGAATCGATGATGGTGCGGCCGAACCACTGGTCTGCGATGCGACCCAGCGGAGTCATCTCGAACACTGCGGAGAAGGTGAGCTTCTCCTCGTGAGGACGGAGCGAACAGAGCTTGTTCGAAAGCTTCTCCGGAAGCATAGGCACTGTCCTGTCGACGAGATATACGGACGTTCCCCTCTTGCGGGCCTCCTCGTCCACGATGTCGCCGGGACGGACATAATATGTGACGTCGGCAATATGCACACCGACCTCGTAGTTTCCATTCTCGAGCACCTTGAAAGAGAGTGCATCGTCAAAGTCCTTCGCATCGGTAGGGTCGATGGTGAAGGTCAAGGTATCACGGAAATCGCGACGTCCCTCGATATCGGCAGGGGTAATCTCGTCCGAGATGCTGTCGGCAGCTGACGCAACCTCCGGCTCAAAGCGGTATGGGAGTCCGAACTCGGCGAGAATCGCGTGCATCTCCGTATCGTTGGCACCCGGATCTCCGAGCACGTCCACGATATGTCCGGTAGGTGCGGGATCGTTCCTGTTCCAGGAATCGACCTTTGCGGCCACCTTCATGCCGGACTTGGCGATGAGTTCATTACCCTGCTCATCGATGAGCTGATGTACTGCGAACTCTTCCGCAGACACCCTCTTGATATGGCCCGGTGCAGAATCGTCCACCGGAATCACGATATCGTATGGCATGTTCTTGCTCTGCATGAGCACCCATGCCTGGTTTCCTACTACATGGAGCACACCCACGAACGGCTTCACCGAACGTGCGACTATCTCCACGACTTCGCCCTCGCGACGATTCCTGTCGCCCTTGGGCCTGGTGACCACCACCTTCACGGTGTCACCGTTGAGCGCACCCTTCATCTTGGACGCCTTGACGAACACATCGTCCTCGTCGCCCTCGATGATCACGAAGGCATAGCCTTCACGTGTCATCTGCACTCTTCCTTCAAATTCCGGAAACGCCTTCCTGATCTTGCGCTCCGCGCGGCTTGGGCCGCTTTTCTTCTTTCTTGACATAACTATCCAATAAACATACAAAAGTACATAATTATTTGTTAATTTTGTAGTGGAAAAACAGCAAGATGATGAAGACTCACAAGATATTGCTGGCCGCCCTCCTCACCGTAGGCGTGAGCATGGCCGCCGGCGCCCAGAACAAGACCTTCAAGCTCGGTCAGTGGATCGAGATCGAGAACAACGTGATACGCGAGCTGAACCGCTTCTACGCGGACAGTCTCCCTGTGGACAGGATGATGAAAGCCGGCATTGACGCAATGCTCGAGGAGCTCGACCCATACACCGTCTACGTTCCCGAAGAGGAGAACGAGGACTTCGAGATGCTTATCCACAAGAGCTACGGCGGAATCGGCGCGGTCATCCACAAGAAGCCGGGTGAATACGTGTTCATCAACGAGCCGTACGCAGGCTCCCCTGCCCAGAAATATGACCTTCGCTGCGGCGACCAGATTATGGAAATCGACGGTGTCGACGTGCGCCCTCTCACCTCTTCCGAAAGCAGCGAGAAGATGAAGGGAAAGCCAGGTACCACAGTGGTGTTCAAGGTGAAGAAGGCCCATACGGGAGAAGTGGTGGACGTCCCTATCGTAAGGGAGAGGATACATCTTCCGGACATCGAGTATGCCGGAATGGTGGACGAGACAACCGGCTATGTATACCAGTCAGGATTCACCGAAAATGCAGCCAGCGAGCTTCGCGCCAGCATCATAGAGCTCAAGAAGCAGGGCATGAAGAAGCTCGTATATGACCTTCGCGGAAACGGCGGCGGCCTCATCCAGGAGGCCATCAGCATCGTGTCCATCTTCGTACCGAAGGGCACCCTGGTCGTGACCTCGAAGGGTACCATGGGCTCGAACGGCCAGTCCCGCAAGGACAGCGACGATCTCTTCGTCAACGAATACAGGACCAGCGCAGAGCCCGTGGACACAGAACTTCCTGTCATCGTGCTCATCGACGGGGCATCGGCATCGGCATCAGAGATCGTCAGCGGCGCCCTCCAGGACCTCGACCGCGCGACCATCATGGGAAAGAGAAGCTACGGAAAGGGACTCGTTCAGACCATACGCCCGGTAGCGTACAACGGAACGATGAAGATCACCACCGCGAAGTACTACACCCCTAGCGGCAGATGCGTCCAGGCACGCGACTACTCGAAGCGCAACGAGGACGGCAGCGTCGGCGAGATTCCGGATTCGCTCACCAGCGAGTTCAAGACGGCGCACGGACGCACTGTGAGGGACGGCGGCGGAATCGCTCCCGACGTGGACATTCCTATCCAGACCTACAGCAGGCTCGTTTACTCGCTCGTGTACGGTGGAGTCATTGACTCCTATGCACTTGACTATGCATGCAGACATGAGAAGATCGCTCCTCTGGACGACTTCCACTATACGGATGCCGATTACGAGGACTTCATCAAATATGCGATGACCCAGACCTTCGACTACCGAAGCAGCGCCAAGGCTCTCTTCGACCAGATGAAGAAGGACCTCAAGGAGGACGGAATCGAGGATTCGATGAAGGACGAGCTCGCAGCGCTCGAGAAGGCGATTGACATGGACAAGGAGAAGTTCCTCCGTCTCAAGAAGGACGAGATCATTCCTTTCATCGAGGAGGAGATCGCAGTCCGCTACTATTACCAGGCTGCCGGAATCAAGGTTCGTATCCGTCATGATTCGCAGCTCAAGAAGGCTCTCGAGAGCCCACTTATCAGCTACTAGAAAATGAAGATAGTATTCGCAACAGGAAACAAGGGTAAGCTCCGCGAGGCACGCGAGATACTCGGTGAGGGATATGAGCTCATCTCTTCTGCAGAGGCAGGAGTTCCGGAGGACATCCCCGAGACAGGTTCCACCTTCCAGGAGAACTCGCTCCAGAAATCAGAATATCTCTACGCGAAGTGCGGCGTGGACTGCTTCAGCGACGATTCCGGACTTGAAGTGGACGCGCTCGGCGGTGCTCCCGGCATCTATTCCGCGCGCTATGCGAGCCTAGGAGGCGACCTCTCCGTTGACCACAATTTCGAAAGCAACATCGACAGGGTGCTGCATGAACTCAACACATTGGAGTTCAAGGCCATGGCAGCGGGAGAAAAACCTGCGGAAAGGACTGCCCGCTTCCGCTGCTGCGTGACTCTCATGCTCGACGGAGAGCCTCATTTCTTCGACGGCGCCTGCGAGGGCAAGATAGCATATGAGCGCACAGGAAACGGAGGTTTCGGATACGACCCTATCTTCCTCCCGGACGCTTTCCCCGGCCGCTCCATGGCAGAGCTCAGCGAGGATGAGAAGAACTCCATCTCCCACCGCGGACAGGCACTCAGGCTTATGGCTGACTGGCTCAAGTCTAGAGGCGTAAAATGACGACCGGCGACAGACTGATCATACTCCACACGACGAAGTTCTCCGAGACTTCCATCGTCGTCCACACTCTCAGCAGGGAATACGGGCGCCGCAGCTTTCTCGTCAGAAAGCCGCGCATGTCCATGTTCCTTCCTCTGAACATCGTGGAGGCAGAGATAGTGGAGTCTTCGAAATCCAAGCTCTTCCTCGCGAGAAACTTCAGCTCGGAATTCCCCCTCAACGGGATCAGGAACAACATCTACAAGAATTCCATCACCCTCTTCCTCAGCGAGATGCTATTCAAGACCCTCAAGGAGGGAGCACGCGAAGACAAGCTATTCGAGTGGTGCGAAAGCCGCATACTCCTGCTCGACGCGATGGAATCGGAGTTCAGCAACTTTCACCTGCGTTTCCTGCTCGAGATGGCCGTGCAGCTCGGATTCGCACCGGAAAGGCGCGATCTCATGCCATTCGCAGGAGAGCATTGCGAGCTGGTTACCCAACTGCTTGAAAGCCAGTTCCCGGAAAGCATGATGGTATCGATGAGCGGTGCGGTGCGCAACGAGATAGCAGACCTTCTGGTCCGCTACATAGAGTATCACAGCGAATCTGCGATTAACATCAATTCCCTTAGAGTTCTGAGGGAGCTGTTCGCTTAGAGGGCCTCCTCCGCAAATAATTCATCGAAAATCTCGCGGAGACGGGCTTTGTCGGCAATGATGCGGCGAAGCTCGGCAAGACGCTCTGCGTTCGAGGATTCCGGAATCCAGAGCTTCAGATAGCCCCCGAAATCGTATTTCTCGTGAAGATGCTCCACTGTCCTTTCCCAATGCCCTTCCATGTCGCGCTCCGGATAGTGCGAGAGGCCGTACTGGATGGTGCGGCGGATGATGGTCACGGGATCGATCTGCCTGTCTGCCTCTGCGATCAGACGCCCATAAACGCTGCGAGGCTCATGGTCAGACGACGCACGATGGTCCTCTGCCGCCTGGGCGATGGTCTCGACCTGTTCCGGGGTGAACCAACGAAGAAGACTCTCGTCGGAGCGTATGATCCTGCCGGAAACAAGGTGGTGAGTCTTTCTGTCCTCGCAGAGACCAGTGTCGTGGTAAGCCGCCGCAGCGAGCACCATGTCCATGTCCACGTCATAGTGCGAGGCGAGCTTCTGGGACTCCCCCATCACATAATGGACATGGTCCCTCTGATGTGCCTTGTCGAAGGCATCGTAGCGCGGTACTATCTCTGTCTCGAGGAATTCAAGGAGGGTCTTATTCATTTTTCAGGAGCGACTGGCGCAGGAATGAGCTAGCACCGGTAATTATCATCGTAAGAGCCTGGGATTCATGTGCTATGGTCGCGAACACTATGCCCATCTGCCAGCTGAATCCGTAGAGCGAGCTCAGCGAGAGTGCGACGAGGTAGTGGTATGCTCCGAAGCCTCCCGGTACGGGAACGAAGGATGCGATGCTGCCGGCGAGCATTATGAATAGTGCATCTACTATGCCCATTCCCTCTGCGGCAGGGAGTGCATGGGTAAGGAAAACGATCTGCAGCCAGTACATGGCCCATATCAGCGCGGTCTGGAGCATGAACACCCATTTCTTTTCCATCCTCAGAACGCTGCCGAAGCCCTGGAAAAGGCCGGAGAAAGCATCGTGGACCCTATTGAGAAGGCTGTTGCTTCCACGGTAGCTGACGATGGCGTAGAGCACTGCACAGCCGGTTACGAACAAGATTGCGAGTATGAGCCATACGACCCAGGTGAAGCGGCTGGTGAGCGGGAGCCATATCCTTTCGGTGAAGAAGGCTCCGAACTTGACCCAGGTGAAAACGAAGAGTATCACGAAAAGGATGGCAACCGAGAGCATGTCCCATACGCGCTCGAGAGCGACGGTCCCGAGAACCTTGTCGTAGCGTATCTTCTGTTTCTTCGAGACAAGTCCGCAGCGCACGAATTCGCCCAGGAAAGGGAACACCATGTTCGAGACATTGCCGATGGTGACGGCGTCATAGGCATCCAGGCGCCCGATTCCGTCCTCCGAAAGCGGAGACAGAAGGTTACGCCAACGGAGGCCACGCAGCATGAAGGCAGCAGCTCCGGCGAGCATGGACAGCAGGAGGAACCACCAGCGGCATTCCTTAAGGCCGGCGACGAAGTCAGCCCACTCCACCCCGTGGAACGAAGCGAAGAGCAGCAGCCCGGCGAGAGCGACCGACACTATGTACCTTAGCGTTTTTTTGAGATTAGCCTCCATGTCAACATGTGTTGCGGCCGCAAAGTTAAATATTTTACCTAAATTTGTAGTTTATAGGAAAAGCTTCGCTTTATGAAATCTATACTCGGAATAGGTAACGCGCTTACCGACATACTTGCAGTCCTGCCTGACGACTCCTTCCTTAAGGAATACCATCTTCCCAAGGGTAGCATGCAGCACGTCGACATGGAGACCGGAGACAAGATCTGGAACTCGCTCAAGCCCCTCGGCGTACATTATGTGGCCGGCGGCAGCGCGGCTAACACGATTACCTGCACCTCTATCTTCGGCATGCCTTCAAGCTTCATCGGCAAGATAGGTGACGACGAGCTCGGCCTGCTCTTCAAGAGCGACCAGGAGCAGTACGGAGTGAAGACCCTCCTGCTCAAGAGCGAGCACTCATCTGGACGTTCGATGGTGTTTGTCAGCGGCGCGAACGCGGAAAGGACCTTCGCGGTCTACCTCGGCGCTGCGCTCGACCTCGTTCCGGAGGACCTGAAGCCCGAGTATTTCGAAGGCCATGACTATTTCCACATCGAAGGATACCTCGTACAGAACCAGGCACTGATCCGCCGCGCGGTGGAGATGGCCCATGAAGCGGGATGCATCATCTCCATCGACATGGCATCGTACAATGTCGTAGAGTCGAACAATGCTTTCCTGCACGACATCGTGGACAAGTACGTGGACATCGTATTCGCAAACGAGACCGAATCACGCGCATTCACCAAGATCGACGATCCTGTCGAGGCGCTGCGCGAGATTTCGAAGCAGTGCAAGATCGCGATCGTGAAGGTCGGCAAGGACGGCAGCTGGGTGCGTTCGGGAGAGGAGGAGCACTTCATTCCCGCATGGCCGGCGGAGAGCGTCGATGCGACCGGAGCCGGCGACACATATGCAGCCGGCTTCCTCTATGGACATTCTCTGGACATGCCGCTCAAGGTGTGCGGAGAGATCGGTTCCATCATCGCGGCAAAGGTCGTGGAGGTCATCGGAACGAAGATCGACATCCCTAGGTGGAGAGATGCAAAGAAGGAAATCCGCGAGCTGATCACGGCGAACGGCGGCATCGTGGAACAGTAGCGACCAATTGAAAAAATGTTCGAGAACGTAAAGGAATTCATGCGCCGCAGGGCTATCAGGAAATGCCCTAGACAGGTAAATACGGGTCTTCTTCCCCTGAAGGACATCCGTACGGCGATAGTCATACTCAACGTGGAGGATCAGGAGCATAATGCCTGCAAGGAGGACGTGATGGCCTTCTTCAGGGCCCACGGGATCAAGTCCGAGATCTTCTTCTTCGACTTCAGGAAGATCGAGAAGAACGAGCTGCTCCTCACCAGCATACAGAATACCGTCCTCAGGAAGGACCTTAACTGGTACGGAATGCCTAGCCAGGAGAAGATCGGCCTGCTCCAGAGAGAATGCGATCTGCTCATATCCCTGGTGGACACCTCCCATTTCGCGAATGTATATTCGGCTCTCTGCGTAAAGGCCAAGTTCAAGATCGGCTGCTACCAGGACGACAGCAAGGTCTTCGACATGGTGATCAGCGGCAGCGACAATCCTCGCAAGATCTTCGCAGGAATGAAGGAAATTCTTCTCAGGATACAATGATGAGACAGCACATACTGACAGCAATCAAGGGCTTCTTCATGGGCGCGGCCAACGTGATTCCGGGCGTGTCCGGAGGTACCGTGGCCCTTATCACCGGAATCTACGGCAAGATCATCGACTCAATCAACTCCGTAACCGTGCCTCAGACATGGAAGGACCTGCTCCACGGCAGGATCAAGGCTTTCTGGGAGGGCATCAACGGCAGCTTCCTCCTCGCCCTGGCGATCGGAGTCGTGCTCAGCGTGTTCTCTCTTGCGAAGCTCATGACCTATGTGCTCGGAAACTTCCCTGTACAGACATGGGCATTCTTCTTCGGTCTCATCCTCGCTTCCGCCGTGATCATGTTCCGCGGAATCCAGGGATGGACATGGAAGGAGCTGGCATTCGCACTGCTCGGTGCCGCTCTCGGCGCGGCCATATGCACGCTCACTCCGTCGGATACTCCCGATGCGATGTGGTTCATATTCATCTGCGGTGCGCTCGCAATCTGCACCATGATACTTCCCGGAATCTCTGGCAGCTTCGTGCTGCTGATTCTCGGCAAATATGACTTCATAATGGAGGCTCTCGACCTGAGCAATCTCAACATACCTGTGCTCATCGCTTTCGGAATCGGCTGCGTCGTGGGAATTCTCGCGTTCGCGAAGTTCCTGCACTGGGTGCTCGGAAAGTGGGAGAAGCAGACCATGGTGCTCCTGCTGGGATTCATCGTTGGTTCGCTCATCAAGGTGTGGCCATGGCAGGTGGAGGTCAGCCCTGAAATCTTCAGGCCTGCAGTTCCTACATCCAACATCGGCTGGGCAATACTCTGGGCACTGATCGGCTTCGGATTTGTCATCGCGACCGATATCATCGGAAGGCGCAAGGAGAAGTAAGGACTACGGTGAGGTCAGCGACTTTTGGGGTGCAGGGATATGGAAAGCAAGAGTGAGATAAGAAAAAGGATACGCGCGCTGATGAGGGCGGCGTCAGGGACACAGAGTTCATCTTTTTCTCCCGCTGAGCTTATCTGGGACAAGGCGGAGCATCTTGATTCCTTTGCCGCGGCAGGGACCATCCTTCTTTACTGCGCGCTTCCTGACGAAGTGCCTACTGCTGAGTTCATCGAGCGTTGGTACGGCCGCAAACGTATCGCTGTGCCTTTGGTGGTCGAGGAGAATCTCGTGCTCAAGGAATACGACAGAGCAAAGATGCAGCCAGGTTATGCCGGAATTTTGGAGCCGGCTGCTGATGCCATGGACATTGATCCGTCAGAGATTGACCTTGCCTTCATTCCGGGGGTTGCGTTCGACCGAAGCGGGAACAGGCTGGGGCGCGGAAAGGGTTTCTATGACCGTCTTCTGCCTCACCTGAATTGCACTCTGGTCGGCGTTTGCAGGGAGTTTCAGATCGTGGAGGACGGCATCCCTGCGGATCCATGGGACAGGAAGGTAGATGTAGTCGTGACAAACGCAAGAAATTAGATATAGATGGCAGGACAGGACATATTCGACAGATCGACCAGGCTTCTGGGCAGCGACGTGATGGATGCGATCGGCAACGTTCGCGTCATAATCTTCGGTGTCGGCGGAGTCGGCAGCTGGTGCGCGGAGGGTCTTGTGCGTTCCGGAATCCAGCATCTCACGATAGTGGACGCGGACAAGGTCGGCGTCACTAATGTGAACCGCCAGCTCCAGGCGACGACGAAGACAGTGGGGCGAATAAAGGTCGAGGTCCTCAAGGAGAGGCTGCTCGAGATCAATCCTTCCGCCGAGATCACCGCACTGGAAAAGGTCTATACGGAAGAGAGCGCGGCCGAGTTCTGCCTGGACAGCTATGACTATATCATCGATGCAATCGACTCTCTGAAGGACAAGGTATCGCTGATTCTTCGCGCTTGCGAGACTTCGGCGAAGTTCTATTCGTCCATGGGAGCGGCCCTCAAGCTCGATCCGACCAAGATCCGAGTCGCCGAGTTCTGGCAGGTACAGGGATGCCCTCTCGGCGCCATGCTCAGGCGCAGGATGCGCAAGGCTAAGACCTTCCCGGCAAAGAAGTTCACCTGCATCTATGATGAAGATGTCCTGGAAAACAGGGGCGCAGGCGACGTTGCTGACGATCCGGTAGCCGCTTGCATGGAGGACGGTTCAGTATGGGCACCGAAGCGCGCACAGATCAATGGCACGACCGTCCATATCACCGCCATCTTCGGAATGACCATCAGCGGTCTTATAATTCAGGACATCTACAAGTCGACCGTCCTATGATTTTTTCAGCTTATGGACAGATATAGCAACAGAGAAAGATACTTCATGGAGCTCGAGGCTACGGCCAGGGAGTTCTATCTGCCGTATCTGAGAGGACTGTGCGGCCGAGTTGCCGATGGCCATGCCGGCTCCCGTGAGGGCGCTGGCAGCAAGGATTTCGGACCGGGGTACCGCATTCTCGAAGTAGGCTGCGGAGAGGGTGGAAATCTAGCACCTTTCGCTGAGCTTGGATGCCATGTGCTCGGAGAGGACCTCGCCGCAGGAAAGATTGAGAACGCACGCAGGTTCTTTGCTGACCGAGGCTTGGTCGGAGATTTCCGTTGTGAGGACATACTCGAATCCGGCTCCGACGAGGGTCCATTCGACCTCGTTCTGATCCATGACGTGGTCGAGCATATCGAACCCGAATACAAGAAGGACTTTTTCCGCAAGATCCAGCAGTTCTGTACTCCCGACACCATCGTGTTCTTCGGTTTTCCGGCGTGGATGATGCCTTTCGGAGGACACCAGCAGAGCTGCGCGCATAAGGTCTGCAAGCTCCCGTTCATTCACCTCCTTCCACTTCCGCTCTATAGGTGGATTCTTGTCAAGGGCGGGGAATCAAAGGCAAAGATTGATGATCTCCTCAGCATCCGCAGGTCGAAGATGACGGTGGAGAGTTTCGAGAGGCTCGCGTCTGAGGGAGGTTATGCTGTCGAGGACAAGGTGCTATGGTTCATCAATCCCCACTATAAGTCGAAATTCGGTCTGAAGCCTCGCCGCCTATGTCGCCCGTTCAGCGAGATTCCTTGGCTCCGCAATTTCTTCGCGACTTCGTGCCACTACGTTTTGAGAGTGACTTCCAGATAGAAGGAAATCAGTAAATAAAAAGGGAGATGACGCTTGTCACCTCCCTTTTTTCGTGATCCGGTTGGGATTCGAACCCAAGACCCACAGCTTAGAAGGCTGTTGCTCTATCCAACTGAGCTACCGGACCTATCCTTTTCCCTCTGTCAGGGACGCCAGGCGTCTCTCTACTCTGACATTGGGAATGCAAAGATACGCGTTTTTGTCAGTTTGGCAAAATTTTCTATGAATCGCCAAAAATGATGTATATTTGCCTATTATGTCACTCTACATCCCCAAAGACTACCGCAATATCCTCGGTTCAGTTCAGAATACAGAAAAGGCCGTGAAGGCCGTGAAGGATATGTTCCAGGACAATCTGTCCGCACAGCTCGCCCTCCTCAGGGTGACCGCACCGATGGTCGTACTCACCGGTACTGGTATCAACGATGACCTCAACAGCGTGGAACGTCCCGTTCGCTTCCCTATCAAGGACATGAACGAGCAGAAGGCAGAGGTCGTGCATTCTCTCGCTAAATGGAAAAGGCTCAAGCTCGGAGACATGGGCGTCAAGCCGGGTATGGGCATCTACACCGACATGAATGCTCTTCGTCCGGACGAGGAGCTCGACAATATCCACTCTCTTTATGTGGACCAGTGGGACTGGGAGAAGGTCATTACCAAGGAGGATCGCAACCTCGACTACCTCAAGAAGACCGTGCGTCGCATCTATGAGGCTATCAAGGTGACCGAGAACAAGCTCTATATCGAGTTTCCACAGGTGGCTCCCGAACTTCCGGATGATATTTTCTTCATCCACTCGGAGGAGCTTCTCCAGATGTATCCGGGCCTCACTCCTAAGCAGAGGGAGAACGAGATCGTACGCAAGTACAAGGCTGTGTTCGTGATCGGCATCGGCGGTGTCCTTTCCGACGGAAAGTTCCACGACGGTCGCGCAGCGGACTATGATGATTGGAGCACAGAGAATGAAGACGGGTACAAGGGTCTCAACGGAGACATCCTTCTCTGGAACAATGTCCTTGACAGTGCATTCGAGGTTTCCAGCATGGGTATTCGCGTGGACGAGGAGGCAATGAGGCGTCAGCTCAAGATCCGCGGACAGGAGTACAAGGCGGACCTCATGTTCCACAAGAGGCTTCTCGCGGGTGACCTCCCGTACACCATCGGCGGCGGTATTGGTCAGTCCCGTCTCTGCATGTACCTTCTCCGCAAGGCTCATATCGGCGAGATCCAGTCCAGCATCTGGCCAGAGGACATGCGCCAGACCTGCGCCGAGAACGGTATTGAATTGGCTTAATAATTATTGACAGGTGAACGAAAAAGCCCGAGATCGTTTGATCCCGGGCTTTTATTGTTGTGCCTTCTTAGGCGCGTGTTTTTACCAATGATGACGTGAGCTCCTCTTTCTATGGCGGCCACCGATGATGGAGTCGCGAAGGTTCTCGAAGAAACTTCCACCATCATCCTCTTCGATGTCACCGCCGGCAGCCCTCTCGATAAGGTCTCCGAAGGTGAGATCACTGGTTATCATCTCGTAGATGGTGACCCAATCCGGCAGTCCGCCGAGGTTACGATCGTCGATGAACATATCCACCTTTGGCTTCCTCGACTGGCGGTAATTGTCCCACTGGGCGTCCGGGTAGTCCGCATTGATAGCGTAAAACTCGAGGCCGCGCGCGCGGCAAAACTCTACTGCCTCGTCAAGAAGGCGTCCCTCTCTCGCTGTCCAGAGGATAATCCTGTGATTCTCCTCGACAAGCTCCTTCAAGGTATCGATCGCGAAAGGGATTTCCTTTCCGATCGCCGGATATTTGTGTTCGACGATTGTTCCGTCGAAGTCTACTGCGATTGTCATCTACTTCTGTTAGCTTAAGACGTCCTTATCTTCCTTGGCTTCTGCCTCGCCATAGCCCTGGCCGTAACCATAACCATAGCCGTAGCCATATCCGTAACCATAGCCATAACCGTAGCCGTAGCCATAGTTGCCACCGTAAGAGCGGCGGATAACAGAACCGTTGAGAATGATACCCATGTTATGGAATCTACCCTCCTCATACATATTGTCAAGAAGCTCGAGCATCCTGCGGTCGATGACGCCGGCACGTACGACGAAGAGAGTGGTGTCGACGACGCGGTCAATGATCGAAGCATCTGCTACGATATCTACAGGTACGTTATCGAGCATCACCACGTCATATCTTTCGCGAAGCTCATTCACGAGCTGGTCAAGGCGGTCACGACGGAGAAGTTCAACCGGGTTAGGCGGAATCATACCTGCTGGTACGAAGTCTACTCCCGGGAGAACCTCATGCTTGATGATCTCGTTGAGAGTAAGCTCATTGTCGTAGAGGAAGTTCGAAGCACCACGCTGCTTGTGCATGAGACCGAAGTGGCGAGACGTAGTCCTCTTACGAAGGTCGAGGTCGACGATGACTACTTTCTTCTTGTTATCAGCGAAGCAAGCTGCGAGGTTCATCATGACGAATGACTTACCGGCGCCGACGTTGAAAGAAGAAACGGTTATTACGTGTGACTTCTTGCTTGTGTCGCGCATGAAATCGATATTCGTACTGAGAATACGGAACGACTCCGTGAGAAGTCCCTTTGACTTGCTGTCGTACTTAAGGTTGATAGGGACACGTTTGCCCTGAGCCTTGAGCCTGCGGTTCTTCATCTTTGTCTTCCTATTCTCTTCTACCTCCGGAATCTCACCCACGAATGGAGCCCTTGTAGACTCTTCGATTTCCTTGCGGGTACGAACCTTGGTGTCAAGGAAGAGTCGAGCGATAAGGACTATCGCAGGAAGTGCAAGACCGAGAAGGATACCAAGAAGGATAGTCTTATTTCTGCTTGGAGCAATATGTCCGACAGGACCATCAGCCTGATCGATCACACGGGCATTGTTATCCACCATCGCCTGGGTAAGCGCATTCTCCTCTCGCCTGTTAAGAAGGAAGAGGTACAGGTTGGACTTCACATCCTGCTGACGTTCGAGAGTTGACATCTCACGTGCCGCCGCTGGTACTCTTGAGAATTTTGAACGAGACGTGCTCACCTTAGTTTCGGCATTGTTCCTCTTAACCTCGAGACTCATGATGAGGTTATCCACCGAACGAAGTATGCTCTGGCGCATCGAAGTCAGTGACGCATCCAGGCCCTGGACAACAGGGCTATCGACACTGGAGTCCGTCAGCAGACGGTCACGATTCATCTTGGTGGTGTTGTACTGAGTAATCTGGTTCTCGATCCTAAGATCATCAAGACCAATATTACCCGGAATCATGTCGTTCCTATGAGAATTATCATTGAGATAGTCACGAATGTAGAGAGCAAGACGAAGTTTGGTATCCAATTCGTCAACAGCTGCACTGGAAGCCTGAGTCTCACTGAGGTATCGATTCGCAGCTTCGTCTGCGTTCATCATGACATTCTTGGTCTTGAAGTTGTCAATCTGGTGCTCGACTTCGCTGAGTTCCTCCTCGATCATTGCGATACGGTCTGACAAGAAATCTGCAGTCTGCACAGCCACCTGATTCTTTTCTGCAATTGACTCTTCATTATATACGGCGAACAGCATGTTTAGGACATCTTTTGCCCTTTCGCGAGATGAATCCTGCAAAGAAAACATCAAAATCGCAGCCTCGTCTTGTGCCTGGCGAATTGACATCCTTGATAGGAATCCGGCGGCAGCAGAAGATGGTGCCGATTTCCTGATCTCGATTGTCCTGTTATACCACTCTGGTCCATAAGACTTTGTCGGCTCGATTACGAACTTTCCCCAACTGGTAGAAACAGAGTCACCCAAAGCAACTTCAGATCTCTTACCATCAAATTCCAAGGCGACCTTTTTCCCGTCAATAGGAGTAACAGCCATCTTTTCTACAGCCCTACCAGATACGCTCTCCGGGAAAACGACCCATACAGGAGAATTGTAATAGAGTTCAATATCGCGGAGTCGTACACCAGTCTTGTAGCTTACATCAGCACGAAGCCTCGTTACGACCTCTGTCATGAGATTCTTCGACTTAAATTCAAGGATCTCATTTGATACATTTGCCCTATTGATAAGGTTGTTATAGCTCTCCAAACGTGCTGAGGACTTACTGTTTGCAGGGTCCTTGATGACAATTGTAGCATCTGCCCTATATACAAAATCCGACGTCGCGTATTTGTAAGCGGCTAATCCGCCGCATACTACGACACAAGCGACAAACCAATACCAGTAACTGAGAAGATAGAAAAATAGGTCTAGCAAGTTAATGCTATTATCTTTCTGCTTCTTATTAATTTTTTGATCTGTATATCCAGACATATAGTACAACAATTATTGTTTACGTAAAAAATCGCGGAAGAAATAAAGTACTGTCGCGGCGGTAGACATTGCAGAGAGGCCGATAGATGTGATCTGCAGCGCTAATTGCGCATTAGGGGTAAGCTTAGTCTTGCGAGGCTTGACATAAACAATGTCATCCTGTTGTAGATAGAATCCAGGAGAATCAAAGCAAGACTTAGAGCGAAGATCGATAGAATACACCTCTCTTTCTCTTCCTTCTGTCCTTATTACCCAAACATTATCTGTTTGAGCATAAGTTGTAAGATCTCCTGCTAAAGCAATAGCCTGAAGGACATTCATCTTATTATCCTTAACAACATAATTACCCTTTGCACTGACTTCTCCGAGAACTGTAATCTGGAAGTTGGTATACTCTGCTGTTACAATTGGATCCTTAATATAGTTCTTCGCTGTAATCTGTCTGGAAATTTCCTCTTTGACTTGGCTTAATGTCAAGCCTTCTACTCTGATGTTACCAAGAATAGGGAAGAGTATCTCCCCGTTCCTATCAACGGTATATTCTACACCGACAGGAGTATTTCCAGTCTCAACCTTTCCTGTCGCTATATCAACATCAGCAGAGCCGCTAACGAGATTGAATGGAGCCGCAAGAACGGGATTGGTACTGCTGACCAAAATCATAATCTTGTCGTCCTTACGAACTTTAACCTCTGGTGCTTCCGTCACATCATAGGTCGTGAGGGTCTCCATGTCCTGGAGATAGGCCAGTCTCTTGTAAGAGCAAGAATCTGCCATGAAAAGAACGCCCAACAGCGCCCCTGCGAGAACAACTCGCCTAAATGAAATTGCCTTCATTCGTCAGTTTGTTAAAACATAATACTACTGCGTCTTTATCGGGGAGACAGGCTAATTGGCCAACCTTCACCTCGGAGACGACACGATTCAAAGTATTCTGGGATTGCAAATATAGCACTTCGTCCCGACTAATCAGCGAGCACGATGGGAAAATTGTCACCCATGCAATGGCTCCGGATACATAATTCCACAAATTTGTTTTCGCTTGCGACAATCTTACTATTCCGCCGACGGGAACTGAAGAATTTCGATAGCAAGGAGTCTTTCCGCTCCATGGGCTTCCATACACGGTGAGGACACCATCGACAAAGCGTAGCATCGGGTTGTCATCGTTCAGAAGCCAGGCATCCTTGAATGTCTGCATCCACAATCTCGTATGGGTACTCTTGCCTGTTCCGCTCTTTCCGAGGAAAAGATAGCCCTTACCATCCTTGACGACCACGGAAGAATGTATAGAAAAGCCTTCGAAAAAGAGTATTCTCTGCGAAAAAGCCATCCTCACCATGGAAGTTATCAACAAGGATTTGCTATCCTCATCGTTTATTTCCATCAGAGATTCGGAAAAATCCTTGTTGCAAAGCATCCAGCTCACGGGACCGCCAAACGTTACCTCAAGCAAGTAGCGGTCGCCGGCGTCTCTGAGAGTTACATCACCGGCATCATTCGAAAATTGATCGACCACCTTGAGATCGCCCACGCTTTCTATCAACGAGGAAGGAAGTCGTCCTTCGCGCATAGACATGACGGGGCTACCGCACTCGGCACAAACAAATGGTTCAAAAGACGGAAGAGTGGCATCTGTTGCCACCTCAACCAATAAGTCTGCTATCTTATAAAGCATCTTTTCAATCTACCGACAAACAACTGTGACCACCGCGCAGAAAACTGAGAAGGTGCATACTTCCTGAACAGTCGCAAGCGTTTCCAGAATCCTGACAGACGGAACACCTTGTCAAGCCCGAAATTCCCATCAGAAAGAATCAAATCGGTCAAGACTTTGACGTCAGGCTCATCCACCTGCGGTATCACCTTTCGAAGCAAACGATCCCACTTCAGCAATCCTTCCTTCTCCAATGCACTATCCAATTCCGCCTTGTCGTACTTTCCCTCATAGAAACTATAAGCAGCGGCGACGTCTGCCACCTGCTTCATTCCGACGCCCATGACCATTGCATGGTGAAGGACATGTTCGACAAGCATTACTATCACATCGACAGGGCTATCCTGTCTGCGGCCCTCGCGATGATGCTCAACGACAACGTTTGCGAACGTATAGTGTACGTCACCATCACTGTCTATCTTGAGATCCATTCCGTTCTTCTTTGCGATCGCATTAGCTTTCTCCCAGTCTCCCGGAACAGGGAAAAACCAATCGACATCGCCGCATGCCCTATGCTCTGGGATAGGATATAAGGCAGCAACAGAATGGCCCTTCATCAGGACCGCATCAATACCGCTATGCTCCCAGGCTTTCTTCTGTGCATCAATGACCTTCCCTATCAGCTCATTCCTGCGCTCAATCTTCTGTGTCTCGACCAACCACTTGGCGGCGAGGTTCATCGGCAATCCATTTCCCGCGGGGAGCTTTGTCACCGCATCGAACAGGATACCGGTCACGGCCTGGCGATTGGCAAGCGCATGGATTTCGGACCAATTTTCGGGAGACGTCTTGTATGCAGGAGGTACGGAACCATTTATCCCGGCTTCCAACAACCCGAAAAATATGTCCTTAGAGGACAATGCCATATTCATCCCAGATCTTTAGAAGGTCCTTGATATCGGATTCTGCTGTCGCCTCATCCACGTCATACTCCTCACAGAGCCACGACACCAGCTGAGGCACATCAAAATCGGAGTCTCCGATCTTATTCCACAACCAAGCCGCCGGTTCATTCAGTATACATACCGAAGACATATCCGCTGCGGACTTCATATTGTACAGCATGCTGTCGCCATTGACGACATTCATCTTGAAATCTCCGTTAAGCTTCATATATAGACAAGCAATTATCAATCATTCCTTCGAAGGTATATACCCTCTCATATCTCTTCCGCGCACCCTCGGAATAACATTCATAGTCAGCCTCAATCTTGAGGATAGCATCTGCAATAGCTTTTGAATCACAAATCTCGACATTGATTCCCGATACGCCATCCTCATTGACCCACCATGTACCAGATCCAGGTATCTTAGTGGCAACGACAGGCTTTCCACAGCTCATCGCCTCGATCTGCACAATGCCGAAAGCCTCGGTCTTCATCACACTGCTGAGGACAAAAATATCGCACTTGTTATACCATTTTACAACATCCTCATCAGGAACGCGTCCCAAGAGTCTCACCTTATCCTGAAGTCCCGACGCATCAATCTGAGCCTGGAGTTCCTCTCGAAGGGGGCCACCACCTCCAATGACTACCTGATAGTCATCAGGAAGGTATCTTGCTGAGTCTACGAGGTACTTGTAACCCTTATATTCCACGAGTCGTCCCATTGAATAGATTATCTTCTTCTCGCTTTGCTGTGGTTCAACAGGTATTCCCTCGGTACCTATCGGCAAGTATGTGATCTTATCCTGAGCGCCCTGCAGATACGGCGATTGCTGAACATAGACCGGTGTCGTTCCTACTATCTTGTCCGCCCTCCTGATCATCCAACTCTGAAGCGGCATGAAAAGCTGAAGCAGTCCCTTCTGCTTAAGGATATCGCTGTGCCAGTGGAGAACGACCTTGCCCTTATATCCGCTGAAGAAAAGTGCGACACAGGCCATCGGATCCGGATGATGCACATGTACGACATCATATGGCTTACCGCTCTTCTGGGCATCTCGGATGAGCTTACGCATCTTGAACACCATAGCCGGTGATATCATGGTCGCGGCAACCTTTGCATAGGACTTCGCAAAGATCACCCGTCCATGCTCATTGAATCGGAGACCCTTACCTCCCATAGTGTCATACTTCTGATCTGCTGTATCGATTCCGTCTCCAGACATCTTCGCACAGAGCATATCACAGTCGACACCCTTTTCCGAGAGACCTTTGGTGAGATCCCACATGACCTTCTCGACTCCACCCCTGATAGGGTAGAACTTACCTACCTGTAAGACTTTCATACAATTCTATGTAATCCTTATATCTGTCTTCCTTACTGAAATTTGCCAAAGCATGGCTGCGGCAAGTTTCCTTGAAATATTCCTTTCCTTGAGTCCGGGCTTTTCTCGTGCAGTTCAACAAGCCTTCGACATCACCTTGTTCTACGACATATCCAGTCTCGCCCTCAACGATTGCCTCTATACTACCTCCTGTCTTGTATGTCACGACCGGTGTTCCGCATGCGATGGATTCGAGGTTGACCGTAGGATAGTTATCCTGCCAGGTCGGATTGACAAAAGCGTCGGCTGCGGAATACAATTCTGCAAGCTGCTGGACATTCTCTGTCCTTGCGATTGTCACTATACCCTCCGGCAATGAAGACTTCTGTTCCTGGGTCATCTTTCCTACAAGGACTATCACCTCATCGTCATTGAGCATCGGATACATTTTCACGAAATCATCCAGTCCCTTCTCCTTCATCCAAATGCTGGCGAGGCCGAGGATGATATGTTTGTCTCCCAAACCATACTTTGTACGTACGGCCGACGTATCACAAGGTTTGAATGCATTGAGGTCAATACCGTTGTGAATCACGCGGATATCGCAATCCTTCAGGAACGACTGTCTGAGTTCTGAACCGATCCACTCCGAAACAGGTACGATGTGGAACTTATCTTTAGGGACGGAATTGAACGCCTCTGATTTATCCCGATAGTTCTTCGACGAGCGGTCGACCAGATAACTGGCCGGGAAAGCTTTTCTCTGTGGACAGTTCTCACATCCGGTCTTCCACTTGAAGCATCCTGCTGACGAATAGTAATAGCAGTGGCCCGTATACAACCAACAATCATGGACAGTCCAGATAACCGGTTTTCCACTCTTAGCAAGGTAGTCAAATAGTATCTTGTAATTCAGGAAATATCCATGAACGTTGTGGATATGGATCACGTCCGGATCAATACGTCTTATCTCCTGGATAAACCTTCGTGTTGCGATGCGGGAACCTAAGCCATGTCTGTCAAACAGGCGGGTTTCCAGTCCGTGCAGAGCAACGCTGAACTTTGTCCCGACTGGTACTATTTTGGACTTGCAGGCACTGGGGTCAGCCCCATCACGGCCACCACTGTAAGCGATATAGCTTTCCCAGCCATTCGCCATGGCCAGTTCACCGATTTCCTGCATGATCTTACCGGTGGAGGTGTTACGCCTTATGACAGGATTGATTTGTAACAGTTTTCCCATTTTGCCATTACCTTTTCTTCTGAGTAACGATCTACTACTGTCTTTGCAGCCTCACCCATTGACTTACGGAGAGGCTCATCTTTGATGAGATTCAAAAGGCCCTGAGCCAGATCTCCAAGATCTCCATCCTCGACTATGTAGCCATTGACCCCATCGTCGATTATGTCTCGTGGTCCACACTTGAAGTCGAAGGAGACCGCAGGCAGTCCGCAGGCCATGCCTTCTATCATCACCATCGGGAAGCCCTCATAGTGAGAGCTCATGACCAGGATCGAACTCTTGGCATACTCCTCCCCTATATTCTTGGTCGGAGCATTGACCTTCACGCATGATCCCAATCCCTTGTCCTTTATCATCTGGTTGAGCATGTCCTTCCATTCGCCTTGACCGAAGATGTCCAAACGCCAATCCTGTGCATAGGGATGAACTATTTCCCAAACCTCAATCAAGCGGTCAAAACTCTTCTGATAGTCGAGACGTCCCACGGCGATGACTCTCTTCTCCGAGCAGTCTGAATACTTGTCGGCGACGAACATCGCCGCATTCGGGATCACTTCGATATTAGGGATATCCCCCCACATCTTCGAATCTTCTTCTGTAAGAACAACAAACTTGTCAAACTTCCTGACAAGGTCATCATCCATACGGGCTCGAATCTTATCTGCCAGTCCCATTAAGCCCTTGCGATTGTACTGGGCGTGGAAAAGCTTGCTCTGATGGAGTTCCAGAACCTTTTTGCTACCGTCATGGATATTAGGAACGAACGAGCACTCACCCGGATAGAAGCTGTCAACGATATCCGCCTTCTCCGCCATGAGGAGGTCGGTCAACTTCTTTCGGTGGAGGGAACGCCTCTTGAAATACCCCAAAGCTTTCCTGACCGTACTCAATCCGTTATCATCAGAATAATTGACACCAAGATCAATCATCCTTACACCCTCGGGAAACGGATAGAACGTCGGTCTGTCATGCTGGTCTGTCGTGACGACCGTAACGTCTGCACCATGCTTCACCCACCACTGAACCTTGTTCAGCAGCACGCGTTCCATACCACCCGGGTTGTAGAGGGAATGTATGCAATAAATTAGTTTCATCTATCCAACAATGCCTTTGCCAACTCTGAAGAGATAATTTTACCACCCTCCCGGTTTGGATGAAGTGGATCATAGAATCCACCAGAAGGGACACGGGTAAACAAGTCCAAGACCTCACATCCATTCATGGTCTCCCTGACATGTTCTACAAAGTGTTCTGACGCTTCATCCGGCCACTCTAGATCTGGACAGTTAGGCATTATAACAAATATGATTTCAACACCCTTATTCGACATGTGGTCAACAAGCTTATGACAGAATAACGACAAATTCTCAGAAACGGGGAATATGTTCGTTGAAGACGGGATCCACTGTCTCAAGTGGTCCAAGTCCCTGTCATAAGTCTTCGAATGATCTGACGGATACATATATGGGTACTTCAGATCCTTTATCTGATCACTTGGAGCATCGTCATCCAACAGACGGACCAGCAGGTTGGAAACTCCGGTCTTATAGGAAGATCTAGCTTTGAAGTTACGTACTATGCGAGAATGCTCCAATTCTGAAAGGTCTTCATCCTGAAGAATAGATCGTTCAAAAGGCCCTACTGAGTAATTGCTCATTGCAAAAGCGACTTTTGCCGGAACTGTCATTCTCATAGCATTATCAGTAAACTCCTTTTCATCAATACACTGAATGACGACCTTTACAGATGAAGGAAGTCGATCATAATACAGAGCGCTCTCTATCAAGGACTGCGAAGGGGAACAATAATTCTCCACCGAAAGATTAGTAATATCAGACAACAGTCCAGCATCTATTCCACTCATTCCCCTGCTATTTCCCAACACGACGACATCAGGCGCACTCTCTTCATCATTGATATGATCGAGAATAATCCCCGTTCGAACATAATCATTAGGAAGTGACTTATACACAACCGGAGTGAAGACATTCAATGCAAGGACCGCCAGAGTCGCTGCGACCAAGCAAATTAATATCGACCTGAGAAAAACTCTATCCATCATATCAGAACTGAAAATAAATAAAGCTGGAATTATCAACGCCAAAGCAGTAAACCAACGCAAATACTATCATGCATATAATATAGTTCCACCATGGATGATCTTGCACATTGAACTCTATTCCATATTGCCTATCACGATTAATCCATTCCATAAGTAACATAAAAACGGCAAACACAATACCCAGCATTGCATCTACGTTTGTCTGACCTCTAAAATATGGTACAGAGAAAAATGATCTGTCAACAATAGACGAGCAATAGTTCACTGCATCTCCTATAGTTGCTGAACGAAAAAACACCAAACCGAGTGCGAACAGAGAGAAAGTCCAAACCATTTGGCTGAATTCCTTTATTGTGGGAAGCGCTTTACCCTCCGCAATGATACCAGTATACTTACGATTTTTGCCAGTAAGTATTGAGGGAAAGAACAATACTGCATTCAGAAGGCCCCAGGTCACATAAGTCCAGCTAGGCCCGTGCCAAAGTCCACTAAGGACATATATCACCAACGTGTTCCTCAGCACTTTGTACTTTGATACTCGACTGCCGCCCAAAGGAATGTATACATAATCTCTGAACCACGTTGTCAATGAGATATGCCACTTGCGCCAAAACTCAGCAATGTTCCTTGAGAAAAAAGGATAATTGAAGTTCCTCATCAGATTAAAACCAAATAAGCGACTCGTACCGATTGCGATATCGGAGTATCCTGAAAAGTCACAGTATAGCTGTATTGTGAACAAGAACGCTGTAAGCACCAATGTACTTGACGAGTAAATGCCATAATTTGAGAAAACCTCTGTCACAGGTGAAGAGAGCGTATCCGCAATCACCATCTTCTTAAAGAAGCCCCATAACATTTGTCGCAAACCATCAAAGAAGTCTTGCTGGCAGACCCTCCTGTCTCTTGAAAACTGAGGCAAGAGGTTAGTGGCTCTCTCAATAGGACCCGCCACAAGCTGAGGGAAGAAGCTTACGTAGGCAAAATAGCTGATAATATCTTTTGATGCCGATAATTTCTTTTGGTACACATCGATTGAATAGCTCAATGCCTGGAAAGTATAGAAGCTGATTCCAACCGGGAGAATGATTTTCAGAGTCATGATGTTCAGGTCTGCACCAAATATGGAAAATGCATCAACGAGTGAGTCAACAAAGAAATTGTAATACTTGAAGAAACCGAGAATAATAAGATTGACGGTAATATTGATAACCATGAATGCCTTACGGGTTCGGTCCTCGTCTGATTTCTCTATCATCAGGCCACATGACCAACTGCACAAGGACGTGAAAATTATCAAAGGCAACAAGCGCCAGTCCCACCAACCATAGAAGAAGTAGCTTGCAACAAGTATGAACAAGTTCTGCAGTTTAACACTGCGGTACAATGCCCAGTAGATAACAAGTACTATGGGCAGGAAGTACAGGAATTCTATTGAATTAAACAGCATGGATACTTTCCGGAATCATGTTATTATCACTACCACTTGACATCAGCTCTCCTGCATTCAACAGGAATGCGAAAATCACGAATGTGTCGGTTGACACCTTTGCCCAGACGATCATATTTATCGCAAACAACATGTAGAACAGATACTTGGCCTCTGGGAACAGTTTTGCTCCAGAATAAGTTGCAAAAGCATATAACCCTATGAACAACAACAATCCAGGAACACCAAAATAGTATATGAAGCGAATGTAGCCGACGTCTGTATACATATAGAAATGTCCATCGACATCCCAAAGTCCGTCACCATATATGTAAGTCTTGAATTCTTCAGGCCACCTGTACATTGTCTGCAGAATATCGGTCGAGTGTGTCTCAAACGATCCAGTATTTGCCCAATTGAAAAAGCCCTCGAATGCAAACTGAAGATGATCGCTCAAATTTCGCACACTATTGAAATTTGCCGTCAACCAAACGACCGTGCCACCAAGCAATAGTATGAGAACGGAGAAAGACAGAATCATTGTCTTTGGCGTATCAATGCCATAACGTCTTACCAACATCACAAACAAGAATGCAAACGCCAAAACGGCGCCTACGGTTGTTGTTCTAGCAATCATGTTTCCGATTACGACAATAATAATGAATGAGAGCCAGTACACGATTGATTCCAATGTACTACTTTTTGACGACCTAGAGACTATAATGTATGACAAGATTACCTCGACGCATGAAAAACGGATTCCGGCAACATCCAAGGCACATCCAAGTCCATACAATCTCTTCATCATTCTCGCCTCGGCCGGGTCAACCAGATCACTATAGAAGAACGTGTCAACAAAATGGCCTATCACAGGAACATTCTCGATCAATATCGCAAGAATACACTGAGCTACACAAACCGCCACTAAGTACCCTCCGACAATCTCTATCTTCGATGATCCATGTACTGCATACAGGTATTTTACAGCCGCATATGCAGAGAAGAACCAGACCAACATAGAAACAACATAAGTGGCTAAAACATAGTCCTCCGTATTGTTCATCACCGTAGATGCAAATCCCATCAATGACATTAGGCTAGATATCGCAACTAAGCCAAACAAAGATGGATTCACTAATAACCGACGCTTCTTCATCATCTCCATGACAAATAGTACGACGCCGACCGCTGCCATCATCATCTTGAAATTGGCCTGAGGGAAAGCTGCCAGTGCGACAGGGAATAAGACCATATCTGTCAGTATGACGCCCAATATGTATAAGAGAATCTTTTTCATTTATATATGATTCCGTAAATTACTTTTATAACACACCAATAATACAGTTTGTTCAAGAAGAACTTATGTCTTGCAGCACAATTCTGTATAAACTTGGTTCTCCAAGACTGATCTGGATTATCATTTATCCTATCATTGGTTTCTGGCCATAATGAAAGCCACTGTTCGTAACTTGATGTCTGGTCAGATATCAGCAAAGGAAGTTTAAGTGACAACTTGAGCTGAATCAATTCCTGCTCTTGAGATGTGCCAAACCTTTCCGCCACAAATGTTTCCACATTCTCGACATTAGCCTTGATCTGTGGGATTGACGGACGAATATCCTTGGATATCGCCGCAGCATTGGTCTGGATATAATGGTATAAAGGTCGATGTATGACAGAGGCCTTTCCTGCCAGCAATGACATCTTCAGCATTATCATCATATCCTCACCCATGTTCACCCCAGGGACGAACCTGAGATGATTGGCCTCGTACAACGACCTTTTCACTAGGAACAACCAGAGGTTCCACCTGGCTCTACCGTAGCACATCTGTCGGAACAATTCCTCGCCTGTAGCGAACTCCGGCTGAACCATGTGCCTTGCGTTCTTACCGAATTCGAGCAACCATTCACACGAAACGATATCCTTGTCATCTCCTTCCGCTTCGGTCACGAGGCTCTCGATTGTATCCGCTTCAACATAGTCGTCGGAGTCGACATAATATATATACTTACCAGTAGCCGCATCAAGACCGGTATTACGCGCTGCCGCGACTCCCATGTTCTGTTCATGGGTAATCAGTTTGTACTCGATCCCGTCAAGATCCTCTGATGCCAAGAGCGCCTCAACGACTGCCACTGTATCGTCCTTGCTGCAATCATTGACAAAGATCAGCTCAAGATGACGATAGGTCTGAGAGCACAAAGAATGAATGCAGCGTTGAATAAGCGATGCTACATTGTACATCGGCACTATGACGGAAACCTTTACTTCCATACCAATCCCTCCACCGGTTTATGAAGCATTCTATAGTACATCCAGTAAAACATCTTCTTGTAGAAACATCCCATGGCCTTCGGCAAATCATAGTGGACGTCCCTCAACAATGTCTTGAAATCGATGAGTCCCGAGCGGAATGCAGAGATAGGTCGCATATATGCCTGTCCATGAAAAGCCGTATATGTGTCCTTGTAGACTTCCGATTCATCCTTTTCCAGCAAGGAATAGAGAATACCGCTCCTCTTTCCTTCAAATAGACGATATACAAGCCCATTTGTCTGCAAAGAATTCGTCATGATATAGTCACGCAGCGCGTCATATACACGAACATAAGTCATCGCGTCTTTACGTATGCCCATTCCTGTCATGATCGAAGATGCTCGGACACGGTAATCGTAAGTGATGTCAGGGACGACATACATTGACTTTGCCGTACATGCAACCATGAAACTCCATATCTGGTCCTCATGGATATATCCCTCCTTGAACCAAAGGTCATTCTCCAAGAGGAATGAACGTCTGCACAGCTTGTTCCAGGCCATCACGTACCACTTGCCTTCGACATAGGTCTGGAGGACATCATGAACGAGGCCTTCGGACATGTACAGGTCTGAATTCATCTGCATGTCACCAAACACGTCATAATTCCCCAGTACAAAATCCACCTCATTATTCTTCAGAGGAGCAGCGAGTTTCTCCAAGGCGTCTGAAGGGATCTTGTCATCGCTGTCCAAGAAATACACATAATCTCCCGTCGCAACCCTCAGTCCGGTATTCCTTGCTCCTGACAGCCCCTTGTTCTTGTCATGATGCAAGATTCTCGCATCAAAGTCCCTATGCACATCCAAGAATTCTTCAATGCGAGCAATAGAAGAATCCTGTCCACAGTCATCGACGAACAGCACCTCGAAGTCTGAGTATGTTTGCTCACTAAGCGACTCAAGACACTCTCCTATATAATTCTCGACGTTATATACGGGAACTATTACAGACAGTTTTATCATGCTCCAATTATCTGATAGATATTGTTCATTATCGTCTCAACATCAAACTGCAAAGCACCTTCTGCAGCAGCGACTCTAAAAGAAAGACGTTTGTCATCATTATCTACAAGGTACCGAATACCTGCAGCAATTCCCTCCGGAGTCTCATCTACCAGGAGTCCATATTCAGAATCTCCCAAGATTTCCCTCGCGCCTGTAATATCTGTCGCGACAATCGGAAGATCAAGACAAAGAGCTTCACAGATAGTCAACGGATATCCTTCTGCTTCAGAAGTATTCAAGAAGATGTCGGCAACTTTCATATAGGCATAAGAAGGCTTCTTGAAACCCAGAAATTTCACACAATCGCTCAGCCCCATCTCTCGACATTTTTCCTTGAGGTCCTTTTCCAAGTGTCCCTCTCCCAATATCCATAATTCAAAATCCAGCCCACCCTCTCTGAGTATCCTGACAGCATCAAGAGCTCTATCGTAGCGTTTCTGCTCATTAAGCCGTCCGACCATGACAATCGTTAACTTCTTTTTGGGTACTTCAATAGAACTAGCCAATCGCACTATATCACCCTTATCAATCAGATTATACAATACCTGGCACTTGGCTTCATCAAATGAGTATGTAGACAAAAATCCCCTCTTGGCTTCACCAGATACGAACATCACCTTATCGATCTTCTCATACGCTCTTAACTCGTCTTTCCCGTTCTGGAAAAACTCCAAAGACCAATGTTTCCTTGCGAAATCTATATGTACCCATGATACATTGCGAGAAGCTTTATGGGTAATGTATGAATGGTATTTTACGGCAGATCCTTCCATGAAGGAAATGATGGTATCAAACGATCGTCCCCTCAACCTAAAGAGCTCGATGTCGCGGTATACAATAGAATGGAAAATACCATAGCAATGTAACATTCGTAAACCTCGGTGAAGTCGCTCTCGCCAGATGTTGTTCTTTCCATGAATTGACAAGACCTCAACGTGAGAAGGTATATCGTTCAGATACACACCTTGACGATACTCCAACAGCAACGAAACCTCATAACTGCTGTTGTCAATCCTCTTTAAGATATCAATCAACAACTTTTCGGCACCGCCACTCGGCAGATCCGGCATTATGAAAAGTACCTTTTTCATATACGTGGCAAAGTTTGATATTCATCACTCTTCAAGTAGTTGATTCCATCCCGAAGTCCTTTTGAAAAACTATCCGCGAAAGCCCTGTTCCCCTTCAGCCTCAGAAACGAGTACTTCATGAACTGAATACCGAATGCGTACGAAATTGCCAGAATTGCAATAGACCGTTTGAGCACACCTGACGGTAAATAGATGAACCGATGCCAGAAGATCAGCTTATTTCTGTATTCAGAATAAATAATTTTCAAGGTCTTCTCATCTGAATTAGACACGGTGGTGCTTGCATCCATATGTATTATACCTGTATCATATGTAGACAGAACCTTATTGCCCATATGATACATCTTGTAAAACATCACCTGGTCATCAGGAAAGGCATATGGTGTGTGTTCCAACCACATCTCTTCTTCGTAATGGATATTTATGAAGGTCGATTTACGGCAGAACAGACAAGGACCAGCATTGGTCTGAGACTCGTAAACAGCGCGCGACGGTCTATTGTTATATGAAAAGCCACCTGTCATCATGACCTTGTTTGCCCATCTACCATCAAATGGTCTACAGACTTCTCGTCCTGTCAAAGTTCGTATAATCTTCTCCTTTGGAGATGCCCCCTTATTGTCGAACACTATTGGAGATATCACATCTCCACCATTAGTGATCAACTCATCATATAATGTCTCTACAGCATCTTTCGGGAGATAAACATCGTCATCAAGCAAGAGCATGTATTCAGTGGTCACCTCAGAATAAGGCAATGCACGCTGAGCTACCATTCCCTTGGGAACCCTAACAATCTGCTCAATGCCTATTGTCTGCGTCGGGACATCATACCCCTCTGCCAAATAAATAATGACAGCGTCTGGCTTGACCGACTGATTCGCAATAGAGTCAAGACACCTCTGATAAATATCACCGCCCTTGCCTAAGGTCCTGATGACAACCGAATAATTCATCTCAATGCCTGATCTTATACACAATATCCAAGCCTTTATGCACCATAGTAACAACCCATCCAAAGCCGTTTCGCCACAGCGAGACAAACTTCAAAGACAGTCGGGATATGATAAAGTCACCGCATTCGTCATAAATTTGACGCGATTCGTCTCGAATAAAGTGATCAAAGGAAAGAATATCGTCTTTCTTGTAATACCCATAGTAAATACCTCGTTCGTACATATAGAATGCACTTAACAGTATCCTATCTTTCAAATACTGTTTGCTCTCTGTATTAGACTCCGGATAAGAAAGGTAATCTGCTAACATTTGCCTAAACACGCAGTAAGAGCTGTTGAAACTCTTCGCGATCACTTCTGGAAGAACAGTCTGTCCTTCTCTCCCGACCAAATACTTATACAGGTACTCATCCACATACATAAAGCTTTTCATGGCAGCCATTGGAAGGAACACCCACTGCTGATCGGTATATGATACGCCTTCCGTCTGCACATATGCAATGTCCAGAAGAACCTGACGACGGTAAGTCACCGAATGCATCTGTAGTTTTTCTTTAAGTTGCTCGAAAACCGAAGCATCAATAGGAAGGACCATTCCCTTCGGCAAATCAAATGACTTATGATTGAGGATGTCTCCAGCCTCATTGACCTCATTGTCATTTGTTATAAAAACATCCGCGTCATTCTCGGCAAGCACAGAAAGGTATCGTTCAAGAACAGCCGTATCATAGTAATCATCAGCATCAAGAATCTTTATATACTTTCCTGTAGCCTCGCGAAGTCCTCTATTGATACAAGAACCATAGTTCCCATTCTCTTTATCTATTACACGAAACACTTCTGGATAACGGCTCTCATATTTGTGTGCTATTTCTGAAGACCTATCCTTTGCTCCGTCAATAATCACCAGGACTTCGAGCATATCGAGGAAAGAACGACCGACAATGAGAGAAGTCAGGCACTTATCCAGATACTTCTCCATGTTATATGTTGGAATGATGACTGAGAGAATCTTTTCCATAGATCAAATATTTAATGACATCACCTTTTCAATTATTGGAGCCATATCATAGTACTTGTACTCGGCCAAACGCCCCCCAAACAAAACACGGCTCTCTTTATCAGCAAGCTCCTTATAACGAGAGTATAACGTATTATTCCTTTCATTATTAACCGGATAATACGGTTCCATTCCGTCCTTCCACTCTGTACTGTATTCTTTGCTGATGACTGTCTTAGGACAATCATATACCGCCTGTCCGAACATTTCAAAATGCTTATGTTCTATGACTCTTGTATAAGGGACTTCACGCTCGGTATAGTTTATGACAGCATTACCCTGATAGTTCGGTTTATTTATTATTTCTTCCTCAAATCTAACAGTCCTATATTCCAGCTTTCCGTAGCGATAGTCATAGAATTCATCTATCTTTCCTGTAAACACGATCCTTTCCGCGAGAGCCTCCCATTCAGATCTATTCTCGAAGAAGTCAACTCCCGTCCTGGTTTCAACTCCAGATAGAAGACCCTCAATCAGCTTATTATAGCCACCAACCGGAATACCTTGATACTTATCATTGAAATAATTATTATCAAACACCAGCCTGACGGGAAGACGTTTGATGATAAAAGCAGGAAGCTCAGTACATGGACGTCCCCATTGCTTTTCAGTATAACCCTTGATCAGTTTCTCATAGATATCTTTGCCTACCAAAGAGAGAGCCTGCTCTTCAAGATTCCTCGGTTCTGAAATACCGGCAGATTCCATAGCCTTAATCGCATCAGCCCTCTGCTCATCAAGTTTTGCCTGCGCCTCCTCTGGTGTATGAACACCCCACATCTGGTAGAAAGTATTCATATTGAACGGCAGATTATACAATTCACCGCGATAGTTGGCAACCGGTGAATTAGTATAACGATTAAACTCCACGATAGAATTCACGAAGTCCCAAACATCCTTATTGGACGTATGGAAAATATGGGCACCATACTTATGGACATTAATACCCTCAACATTCTCACAATACACATTGCCTCCTAGTTGAGGTCGTTTATCAATGACCAAGCATGTTTTGCCTCTCTGCCTCGCACAGTATGCGAAAGAGGCCCCAAATAATCCGGACCCAACGATTAGGTAGTCGTACTTACTCTGTGGCATATATATAAACGATTAATAAAGCCTTTTCTTCAACAGGATATCTTTCCACGATACTGAAATCTCATCCGGTTGAATATCGTATTCTGATTTACAAAACAACTTGTATGTGTCGTCGTGATGAGGAAAGTCGCAGCAGTATTTGTACCCACAATTCAACACATAATCCTCGTAGTCAGCATGACTTCTCGATATTGTAACAAAATCCGGTTTCCTCACTTTAATTGCAGACATTTGGCTATCTATCATCTGAGGAGTAGCGCCAGCCTGCCAGCACCAATCTTTACACGCAGGCAGGGGCTCCGCCTGTAACCCAATCCCGATCTCTGAGCCTAAATTGAGAATCGTAGGGTTAGGTACTTTAGAGAACAGACTGGAAGCTGTATGGAACTGATTCACACCTTTGACATTCGTGAAAAAATAAGTAGGGATAAAATTGACAATAATTGTCACGACAAGAATTGCGGCTGAAATCAACACTGCAGAAAAAGGGGATAAATCGACATTTGAAACACAGTGTATCACCATGATGACAAGAAAAACAGCGAATGATGCATTTATTGACAAATAGTAATACCAGTATGCATTAATGCTACTCAATAGGACAAATGCCGCAGTTACCAACACGGGGAAAGCATGATATTGCTTGTTCTTAATTGAAAACCACAGTGATGCCAACAAATATAACAGGCATGGCCATCTTTTCTTTGATAGCAATAGTCTCGTCCAGTCGGCCAGAATTGAACTCACGGCAGAAGAATCGGAAACCGTCTTTGCCGTGTTGAAAAAATATTCTTCCAGGAACGGCATAAAAGCATGTACCGATAATAGATATATTATAAATGGAGCACATACGGCACATGCACCAAACACCATCATCAGAAACGACTTTATGGCATTTTTCCTAAAACAAGACTCAACGAATACCAATGCGCACATCGAGCCAACCATAACAGCTACAGAATACTTTATCAACAAACACGCCCCAAAAGCGACTCCTAGCATAAAAGATGTCTTATTGACTAGGCGTTTATTCTCAAATGAGGAAGAATAGCAAGACAGAGAATAATATAAGCCTATTGCGATGAACGTGGAACAAAAATCCTCGGCCCTGGTCTCATAGTGATATATCTTAAAAAAGTATGGTAATGCCATCAGGCACATACCCAGGAAAGCCCACTTTTTATCCTTTATGAAAATCGAAATCGTCTTAAAGTAGAAAACGAAAGTCAAGATATAGAAAATAACACTTAACCAGAATACTCCAAGATATGTAGTAGGTGAAATCTTATATCCTATTCCATAGATTAACCACAATAGCGGACCTTTAGAATCAGTGAAATCCACATATGGGATCATACCATTCATCAAGGCCTTTCCCCCCATAAAAAACCATGCTCCATCATGACGTCCCCAAATATCATATAGGTATGAATCTGAGCTCAAGAACAAGGTCACGACAAAGACATAGATGCCTATTAGGGCATACAGCCCTATATTAGCATTCTTTACTTTGGTATTATTCAGCACGAGAGTCACTTTTTTTGAAATTGAACATTCTATTTAACGCATAATTCAGAACAGAATATACGGTCATACCTATTATCTGAGCCCAAAGTTCTCCGACAAAGTTGATAGACAGCTTAAATACTGCCAATTGAATCAAATAGCATATTCCAAACAGAACCAGAAACATTAATCCCTCTTGGATCCATCTCCCGGTCTTCGAAGAGAATACCCATATCTTATTCCAGCAAAAACTGTTAATAAGTCCTGCGATATAACTCAGGACATTGGAGACAATGAGTCCCACCCCGATAAGACGGAGTATGTAGAAAGTCACAAACGTAATCCCTGTATTCAGGGCACCTACGCAACAGAACTTAATAAATCTGATTATTTCGATCTTGCTTTTCATCCATCAAGGCTGATTCAACATTGTAACGAGGGCGGTTCTTCACTTCGATATATATCTTACCAATGTACTCTCCGATAACACCCAAGCTGACAAGTACGACACCTCCAACAAACCATATTGACAATATCAAAGAAGACCATCCGGGAACAACCTTTCCCAACATTAGAGAAAGAAGTACATACACTAAAATACCAATGGAAACCAATATGAACGATACACCGACAGCAAAGACCAATCTGACCGGCTTTACGCTAAATGACGTTATACCATCAATGGCGAAATTGATCATTTTTTTCAAAGGGTATTTACTCTCTCCAGCAAACCTCTCTGCCCTATCATAATAGACAATCGCAGATTGGAAGCCAATCAACGGGACAATACCTCTCAGAAATAAATTTTTCTCCGTATATAGACATAGCTGTTCGACTGCTCGTTTACTCATCAAGCGATAATCTGCATGATTGTATACACTCTTGACGCCAAGCTTTGCCATCAGACGGTAAAAGGCCAAAGCAGTGGTCCTCTTGAAGAACGTATCTGTTTTACGCTGTTGCCGTACTCCGTAAACGATATCATTCCCTTCCTGGAATGAACGAACCATCTCTTTGATTGCGTTCACGTCGTCCTGAAGATCCGCATCAATGGATATCATCGCATCTGCAAAGTCTTTTGCATAAGTCAACCCGGAAAGCAAAGCATTTTGGTGTCCGACATTAGCAGCAAGTTTCAACCCCGCAAACAGATTCGAAGACCTATGCAAGTCTTCAATAAGACTCCAGGTCCTATCTTTACTGCCATCATCAACGAATAAAATAAAAGAGTCTGAGGAAACAACATGTGCGGACTGGAGATCTTCAATGACCGACTTCAGTCTTGCGGCAGTTTCTGTCAGTACTGCTTCCTCGTTAAAACAAGGGACAACAACAGCTAGTACTGTAGGGGTAGTTTCTTTCATTACCATGAATAATTTATTATTATCCCAAAACCCATTTGAGTTTTGTTCGATTTATTGCATAGCTAATTATAAAGCTGAACGGAAGTACAGTCAGAAAACAAAAGACAGGCGCAATTACATGATGATTTTCAAACAATTGTCTAACGACAGCAAATTGAAGGATATAAAAAATCACAATGTGATGTATAATATACACTCCCATACTATTTTCATCAAGCAAGGATCTAACGCGACCATTAAGATTCACGGCAGAAAATATCAAAAGCAGTTGCAACACGAGAAAATAACCAACAACCTTTGAAACCAGAATAGATAACGAACTATGAGAAAGGATGAAAACTTGAGAATTAAACGATACGGCCAACGCCATCAAAACAAACAACACTACTGGAAACATCGAAATCACGATTAGCCTTAAACGGCCATTGACTCTATGTAAAACATCGTATTTTTCGAGAAGAACACCTGCAAAAAAAGCCGGTGAATACTTGATGACGGCAGTGATACAACCATACGGAGTTATCTCCATTATCCTAGGCAAAAAATCGTCGAGCAGAAGCAAACAGGTAAATATCACGAGATCAAAGACAACAGAAGTACGGCTCCAAATCGGAGCGGAAATGTAAAATATTATAAATAATTCAAATAGCATCAGCAAGAACCACAAGTGATGGAAACCTGTGCTGAACAATTGAACAGAATAGAAATCAGGCTGCAGAAACAACATAACAAAGCCCCAGATCAAGTACGGGACCAATAATCTCATCGCCTTTTTTCGAACAAACTCCCAAAATGACGGATACTTAGATTGCCTGAAATAATACGAGAACAGGTAACTGGCAATAATAACGAATGCCGGCAAATGTATGTACTTCAAAGCATAACATATCACCTGATATGATTGTGAGTACATATTCGAGAAAGGCCACTGTGGAGTATAAAAACAAACACAATGGTAGGCAACGACTAGAATCATTGCAACGACACGAACTTGCGAAAGTGATATTTTCAGAGAGTCTTCCATTTTACTCATGAAACGCACAAATTCTATCGACTCTTCTATCTTTTCTTAACACGCCTTTGAATAATCGCGAGTATCTCCAAATAGTTTTCATCCTTAGTTAATACCGAGAATATCCAATATGACAATATCCCAGCCATAACCCCGACACATACCTTTGTGAAATAATCACAGAATGGTAACATAGAACAATAAACAATCAAGGCCATAATCGCACAGTTAATAAAAATAGGAAGAAGCACCTTTAACTGTTTCAACTCCCCGTAACCGAGAATTTTTCCCGTGTAGTAACAATTGAATGAGAATGCCACAAACTCATATATTGCCTTGCCAACAATCATCCAAATCAAGCCGAATGGGATACTGACGAACAGAATCAAGAATGCGATTGGCTTTTTAATCAGTTCTAGCTTCAAAACCAAATCCGTACGACCCTTTACATACAAAAGATTTAAATTCAAGTGAGTCAAAGGAGAAAACATATATCCGAAACACAAAATCTGAAGAACAGGAACACATGATTGCCACTTTTCACCAATCATTAAAGGTATCAGATATGGTGCTGTTACTGCTAATCCCGTCAACAGAGGATAAAGTACATATAATGGTACAGACATGAGTTTCTTATAAGCTCTTAGCAATTGTTCGTTATCATCCTGAAGTTTTGCAAGAACCGGATAGTTTACGGTCAACACCATATCTTGAATTGTCTGAACTGGGAGTAATGCATACTGATTACCTCTGTTGTAAAAGCCGACCTGCGAAGGACTGAAGGCTTTACCTATAATCAAGGTATAAATATTACCATAAATCGTGTTGATGAGGCTTGACCCGAGGATCTTGCTTCCAAAGCCCCAAAGACGAGAAAATGACTCTTTTGAAAAAATCAGTTGAGGCTTCCATTTGGAAACATACCATGTACAGGCTGAAGTTACGACCTGCGCAGCAAGTGTCTGAAAAACCAACGCCCATACACCCCAACCACAAAAAGCCAGTATAAGTCCCACCGCACCAGACACAAGCATACTGATTATTGATATCACAGACTGCTCTTTGAAGCGCAAGTCTTTCGTAAGACGTGTTGCTTGAACCGTTGTAAGTCCAGTAATCACAAGTTGTAAAGCTATGACGCGAGTTACACTTGTTAGTAGAGGTAATTCATAAAATGTTGCGATATAAGGAGCACTGGCGAAAATAATCAAATAGAATACTACAGCTACGACAAAATTAAAGAAGAATATTGTAGAATAATCCGCATCACTACATTCTTTTTTTTGAATCAATGCGCTAGATAATCCACTATTTGTAAATGTTGTCGCAATAGCAATAAAAATGCCCAACATGCCTATGATACCATAGTCCTCTGGCGCCAACAACCTCGCCAGAACTATACCTATCACGAACTGAATGACCTGCCTAGAAGCCTTATCGACAAAGGTCCAAATGGCTCCGGTGATAGCATTAGATCTTAAGTCAGACTCTGCCATGCTCAAAACATGTGATTATTTAATGTCTCAAGAAGCCTCTTATGGCCTCCCTGCGATACTGCCTGCGATACTGCCTTAAATATTTCTTGTACGTATGCTCAGTATCAATCACAGCAAAACCGCCATGCATGGTGGGGGCCTGAGCCGGAGTCATATAATCTCCGTAAAAAGTCCTCAGAATATCGTCGTAGCGACGCGGGCAAGGCATCATGATATTCTCAAAAGGTAACAGAATCGTATCAGAATACCAGTCTATCGGAAAACTTTTTGCCGTCATCCTTTTTACATCATGAGTAAGAGATATGTTTGCGACACGGTTTGATCCAGAATCCTTGTAGAGCGTTATTTCCTTTTCGAATACCGCATAGTATTTTTTCCAACCTAAACGCTTAATTAATTTAGTGATGTAAGAGAATACTTTTGTCGTGAAGTTCAAAGGAACGCATACGTCATGGAACTCAGCCTTTTTATGGCTGATTGAATCAGAATAGACTTCAATGTCCTCTATTGTCGTAGGAATACGGTCTAGGACAAAAATATCTACGAATATACCCTGATGATATCTATGTCGTTTAGCGTCTGGCAAGATGGCGGCTGTCCCATCCATTCGCAACTGAGCATGTCCAATCGGATAAGGATGCCTCTCGGTGACTGCTGACTGAAGAAAATACGGTGGTTTTATCTCTTTTGAAGCGATTCCAATCAGTTTGTCATAGTCTTCTCTCAACATAATCATGTCTATGTCATCATCCCATGGTATATACCCTCCGTGACGAATACAACCTAGCAGAGTACCGCTATCAGCCCAAATCCCGAGGGAATTTCTCCTACAAACGTCCAGAAGAACATTCAACATTCGAAGCTGAATACTCCATAGAGCTTTTGTCTCAGAAGAGACACGATATCCGCATCTTACTTCTTCAGTATATGTTACCAGTTTAGATTCCATCGTGTTTACACCCAGAACTTCTCAACCTCTTTTATAATATCAATCTCTGGGACTTCATTACTAGCGACCATCTCGTATATCTTGCTGGCAAAGACGACATCATGAAGAGCCAACCCATAATTATAGTCGATGATTCGCTGATCCTGAGATCTACGTCCTGGATCGCGACCGGCAAGAACTTCTCCAATTTCATTGTAATCCTTGAACTGAGAAAAATACTTGAATCCACGCACATGACCCGTGTCATCACCAAAGACGCGATCAAATGTGATATCGCAATTCTGAAGGCCTCTCATATGTACTGGTATGACGGTTACGCCTGGCTGGAACATACGCTCATCCTCAACAAGCAATCCATTAGCGCTGGTGATGCAACTTATGAAAACATCCACGGATCGAGCTAACTCATTGATATCATCCAAAATCTCAAACTCAACATTCTTATAATCTTTGAACCTCTCAATAAACTGTTCTGCCTGATCTTTATATCGAAGAAGTTTTACTTTAAACTGTTTTTCTGGTTCTGAATCAAGTATACAGAGCATTGTTGCGCGTCCAGTATTACCTAAACCAACCATTCCATAAGTATCAGCGCATTCTTTTCGCAGAGCCTTTGCTGACACTGCGGCCACTGCCCCTGTCCTCATGGTTGTAATCCAGTCACAGTCAACCAGTGCAAGCAACTTTCCTGTATTTGCATCGTACAGCAGCATATCACTGCCCAGAGAAGGTACAGCACCTTCAATACGGTGTACTTCCTTTACGCCAAAGTACCGATAAGCAGAATTCATGTTCTGTCTAAGAAGACAAGGCATTGACGTAAAAAAGTCATAATCGGCAGGGTGTACACTTATCTTTGCCGGCAACTGCGACTCATTTTTTTGGTTAAAGCTCTCGTATATCCAGTCCACGCAATCCTTAGGGCTGATGCCCAATGACTGTATAAACTGATGTGAAATGACTTTCATTACTGGATTGTTTTAAGTGCTTCAATCAACCTATTGTTATCGTCTGTACTTCGGACTGCCAAACGGATATATCTATTAGAAGCGATACCCTTCTTTGCGCTGCATGCGCTCACAAGTATATTATGATTCTTAAGAAGCAATAAGGCTATCCCGTTTGCTGTATAAGGCTCCTGCACTTCACAAAGAACAAAATTGGCCTGAGTCGGCATTACATGTAGATACGGGATTGTTTCCAGTTTCTTGACGAAAGACGCTCTGACATCTATAAACTTGGCACAAGCCCTCTTATAATCCTTCTCGTACTTCGTAAAGATCTGCATGAAGAACTCAGCAAAAGAATTGATGTTCCAGATGCTGACCTGTTTCTTCATTCTCGAAATGAGTTGCGTATCCGCACTTGCGAGAATACCCAGACGTAGGCCAGGAACGCCATAGCTCTTGGAGATTGACTTCATGACAGCCATATGAGGATATGCTTCGAGATAACTGTCGTTAAGAAGAGATGATGTTTCCCATTGCTCGCTGAAATCCACAAAACTCTCGTCAACTATAAGTCGAATACCTGTACCCTCACACCAAGTCGCTAACCTACAAATATCATCTATAGGAATAAAGTTACCTGAAGGATTATCTGGATTGATGAGCAGGAGATTCTCTACAGGATTCTTGGTAAAGAAATTTATCAAATCCTCGACACTGTATCGAAAGTCGCGATTCTGTGGGATATAAGCGACGACCTTGTCCTCGTCAAGGCGATTAGGGTACTCCTCGAATGTAGGACGTATCACACCCATGGTACCGTCAACGTTTTCCATCAAGGCCTTGATAAGCTCTGCTGCACCATTTCCTGGGATAATGTAGTCTTCATTTACACCCCAACATTTACTTGCCAGAAGAGTATTAACTTTCATACCAGAAGGATACTCACCAAGAAGTGTACGGAAATTCGCCTCCAGCTCATCAATAATCTTCGATTTTCTGAAATATGGGTTTACGAGATAGCAGAAATCCAACATCTGTGGGAATCTCCAAAAACCGCCATATCTGGTATAATACTTCTTTAAGAGGGCCTCAGGATCTGAGAACAGAGCCTCAGCGATATCAAGATCCTGTTTGTCATCAATTTCATACCATTTCTCATTCGTTATAGGCAATGCCTTCAGATCATGGGAATTAAGGAAAGAGATAATGCGAAGTACATTCTCATAGTACTCATTGTTACCGACAGACTTAGTATATGCCTCAAGAAAAGGGACATATTTTGTTGAGCTGAACTCTTTTGAGAACTTATATATGTTGACTGTCTTGTAGTATTTATCGACATCAGCATAGTTGAATGCGGCTTTCGGGACGAAATTGACAATGTTATTCTCTTCATCGATTCGCACCATTGTACCGTCCATCCATGTTTCGTACTTGGCAACTAGAGCTAGATTCGGGAACGGATTGTTCAATAGCAAATCGAACATACCATCGTCAAAGATGAGATCTGATTCAATCAATAGCGTGTCATCCTCGACCATTTTATCCTTAGCCAAAGCAAGGGAATAAATATTATTGGTCTTGTCATAGATAGGATTGTTCACGTACTCTATCTTCAGACCATCATGTTCGGTCCCGAGGTACTCCATAAGCTTTTTCCCTTCATAACCGACAACGATGACGACACGGTTAAGTTCCAAATGGGATAACTGGCCTAAGACACGGTCAATCAAAGGAGTTCCGTTCACCGGGACCATACACTTGGTGTTGTTCTTTGTATATTCACCAAGTCGTTTCCCCATTCCTGCTGCTAAAATTATCGCCTGCATTTCAAAAGATTATATAGCTTCGCCGTTGGACTGTACCGAAAATCACCTGAATTCGGGACAATTCAACACTAAAAGTTGACAAGTAAAAAACGCTTTCAAGGCCGTTTCGGGCTCTGATTCATCACAAATTTAGCAAATCATCATTGTTATACAAAAACTTACCGCAGCAAAGGAGCCTTTACTGCGGTATCAAGAATGTATTTTGTGAATTTGTTAAATCGAGAAACTAGAATTTCTTTCCAAACGCGATTGACTGGAAGGTCATCCAGAGTATCTTCATGTCGAAGAACCAGCTGCGATGGCGCAGATAGTAGAGGTCGTACTGGAGACGGCGCACCATCTTTTCGATAGTATCTGTGTAGCCATTATACAGGGTAGCATACGAAGTGACACCTGGACGGATCTGATACAGATAGTAGTAACGAGGATCCTGCTCCATGATCTGGTCAATGTAGAACTTCCTCTCCGGACGATAACCGATGAAGGCCATCTTGCCGGTAAATACGCACCAGAGCTGAGGGAGCTCATCAAGATGATGCTGACGGAGGAACTTACCCACCTTCGTAAGGCGAGGATCGTCGTCACCCGAATAGAGAGCCGGTCCAAACTTCTCCGCGTCAAGACGCATTGAACGGAACTTGTAGATCCAGAAAGGTCGTCCGAAACGTCCGATACGCTCCTGCTTGTAGATTGCCGGTCCATGGTCCTCGATCTTGATTGCGATGTAGCAGATAAGGAAGAGAGGAGAGAACACCAGCAAAAGACCTGCAGCAAGCACACAGTCGACTGCACGCTTGAGGATACGCTCGAAATCGCTCATGCCGTCCGGTATATAATCGTCGGTCTGATTTGAAACCTGCTGGATAGCCTGTTGAGACATGCTGCCGAAGGTCACGTCATCGATACGCGGAGAGTTGAGAATATGGATACCCTTCTCAAGGCACATAGGGATAAGTCCGTCTTTCTCGCCAAGCGCATCCGCATCGGTAGAGAAAAGAACACACTGCGCACCAAGCTGGGCCTTCAGCTCACCAAGAGCCTCTGCGTCTTTCACGAGGTATATTTTTCTGTCCTGGAGTAGCTTTCCGGCTACGGCTTCGTCAGAAGTGACAAATCCAAGGATGTTGTAATTCGGGGAGTACTCAAGTCTCGTAACCATCGCTACGGACTTATTCGACACACCATACACAAGGACACCGAGTTTAGACACATTCGCCTCAACGTCATCTGCATTCATGTTCTGGAAAGCCACGATGATGATGACTCGGAACATGATGAGAGAGAACAAGGAAAGAAGTGCATCAAGCATGACGACCTCGCACTCAATCGTAAGTGAACTCAGATTATAGTGTTTGAATACCCTGGCGAAGATCAGAATCACAAGAATCGCTTCCTTCACGATAACAGCAAGAGCCAAGTTACCGATGGAACGATATGTACTATGCCTGATGATTATCTTGCTAGTCTTGCACAGGAAGAAGCCGATAAAGGAAGCTATCAGCGCAAAGACAGTCCAGATATAGACGAAGTGTTTAAGACTGCCGAACGGATCGGAGAAGAAGCGAACAGCAAAGACTGCAAACATCGAGGCGACGGCAGACACGACCAGATCGAGCACCAGAACCATCCATGTACTGGCAAATCGCTCCGTTTTGTATTTGTCAATGAATTCAGGCATATAGGGGAATATTGAATCGTCGACAAAGTTATAAAATTTCCAGATAACTCTTCGGAATCTGGACTTTAGCTCGCAACAAATTACCTATGCTGACAAAAACATAGGTCCTGTTAGGTAAAGAAAGGACCTCGCCTTCAACGCCGGCGAGGTCCCCTTTTATGACTCTCACGCGACCACCAGGGATGAACTGAACGTCATCCTCGCAAAGTGCATCAGGATCAAGATCCATCACACGGATGAAATCATCCATCTGCTTGTCCGGTACTTGGAGCAAGGTTCGTGTACTGTGATCGATGATGTAACTCATCGGAAGTCCACGACCGTTAACCAAGGCCAAGGCACTCTGCTTTGTGGTGCGTAGAAATATCAGGTTTCGAATTACGGGGACTTCTGTCCTGGTCTTGCGGCCCCCTCTCTCGCGAAAAGTCTCGCGTGTCGGGATGAAGCATTCTATATTGCAGGCTCTCAGTTCCTCGCGGACCTTGAGTCCCTGACACCACCTCGTGCGGGCAGCAAACCAGGTTTCAGTCTCCGAATTCAAATCAGATTAATGTTCGATCAATACTGAACGGTCGAGCTGTGGATCCTCGAAGCTGTCGATGATGAGGATATCCTTAAGCTTGAGCCTGTCCTCAGAGATACCATACTTGTCAACGAGGAGCTTCATGGTCTTCTCTACACGCTCCCTAGAGAGGCGCTCGTTGATCTCCTGAGTACCGGTTGACTTATCAGCTGAACCAGTGAAGTAGAATACACGCTCAGGATCCTTCTTGATTACAGTCTCGAAGTAGTATGAGAGATGCTTCTGCTCAACCTCTGTAAGATCAGAGCTACCCCTGTCGAAGAAGAGAGTAAGAGGAGCCACGCCGAGAGGAAGCTTTACATATACGGTATCGGAGTTGTTGACAACTGGCTTCTGGCAGTCAGCAAGCTGATTCTTGAGGTTGTCGTTATCCTTCTGAGCAGCTGCAAGTGCTGCCTGAGCTGCTGCGAGAGCTGCGAGAGCCTCGTTGTTGTCATCCTTAGCGACACCACGGTCCCAACCTACCTTACCGAGGTTGACCATGAGACCTGCTGATACAGAAAGGTCGCTGGCGATTCCGCCGCCCTCCCAATCATGGTAACGACCAGAGAACATAAGTTCGCGAACGTCGATAGTTGCATGGAGCCTCTTGGTAAGACGGAGAGTATTGAAGAGACCAACACCGAAACCAATCTCGTTATCGTACTTATGGACATTGTTCTCAGGTTTGCCATTATATCCCATAGTAGGATCGCTCACATTAAAGATGCGAAGGGCACCAACATGAAGATAAGGTGCAACATTCCAGAACCTCTTCTCCTTGTAACCCCATACGGTATTGGTGAAGTTCCACATGAAATCACCATGCACATACCAGAAACTATACTTTGCAATCATAGGATCAGTTGATCCCACAGAAGCAGCACCATCCTGCTTACCCTGAAGGCCCTGGTAACCAACGCGGAGACCGAACATAGGATCGATCCACTTACCTACATAAAGACCTGCATACGGAGCAAACTTGCCTGAATAACCGGCCTCTTTGTTCATGAAGATGTTAGCACCGGCGTCAGCACCGATGAACCAATTGTCCCAGAGACCATTTGCGAGATATGGACCACGAACGATCTTGCAGTTCTCGTCCCTGTTCTCGTCGTTAGGACTTACCTTTGCGAAAGCTGAAGCACTGAGTGTCAGCGCGCACACAACACAAATAAAACTTTTCAACACTTTCATAGTTTAGTTTATATAAAATTACACACTATTCTTAGTCGAACGGCAAATATATAGCCTTTTTTTCATAAGTCAAAGACTATTACGCCATTAATTGCAATTTATTCCACATTGAGAGTCGCAGCATATTCAGCATTTGCCGAAACATCCTCCGTCGATGGCAGAATCACGACAGGCATACCAATGTACGAAAGCCGCACGATTCTCCTTATATCTTCATTACGTACGCGCACGCAACCCTCGGACGTACGCTGTCCGATCTCATTCGGATGCTTGGTGCCATGAATTCCTATCCTGTGTCCAGGAGGATAATCCAGGCGTATGAAGAACGGTCCATAAGCATCATACTCGACGCTCACTCCGTCCGCAAGGGTATGCGGCCACTGCGATGAATTTTCAATGCTCCGCACCCTGAATACGCCCTCCGGCGTGCGGTCGTCCGCATCAGTCTGCTTGTCTCCAAGCTCTCTGCCGGCCGTAATCGGAACCGAAAGCAGGGTATCAGAACGGAAGCTTAGCACAGAAAGCTTCATCTTCGCCTTGTCCACGACAATCATCGCCGCGTTCCTCTGCGCCAGGTACACGCTATCTCTGAGATAGAACAAAGTCGTGTCTTCGGCCGGAAGACAGGTCCACGCCTCCACATCGCTCTGCTCACGACCTTCATCTGTCCTCCCAAAGAAAGAACATGAATAAAAAATAGGAAAAAGCAGCGCGAGTAAGGTTAAGTATTTATACAACAATCTCATTGATAGGTGCTTATGCCTAAAGGCGGGCGCAAAGATACCATTCTTTTTTCATATTTCAAGAAATTGTATACCTTTGCAATGACCTTACGAGGTCACAATAAGATTGAAATTAACCTAACATCAGAAAAGAATGAAAAAGTTTTTCGCAGTTATCGTGCTCGCAGTTGCAGTTGCAACCAGCGCATTCGCACAGCCTAAGGCCATCGGTATCCGTGGCGGTTACTCTGGAGGAGAGGCTTCTTACCAGCACTATCTTGGCTCTCCAAACTTCATCGAAGTAAATGCAGGTCTTGACTTCATCGGCAACCTCGGCGGTAAGGTCAGCGCACTCTATAACTTCACCTTCGCACAGCCAAACTGGACCAGCCGTGGCGACTGGGCTTGGTACGCAGGTGCAGGTATCACCACCGGTGTCGTTTACAGCAACTGCAAAGTAAAGGGCGAGAATGTTGAGGTAAAGAGAGGATTTGAGAAGGGTTTCATGATCGGCGTTCCTGTTCAGGTTGGCCTCTCATACACCTTCTGGTTCCCACTCCAGCTTTCTCTTGACCTCCGTCCTAGCATCGGCGTTCATATGCACAAGGATTCAGTCAGCAACGGTGAGGTTGTCGTAAAGGACAACAAGGTACACACCAACTTCTACAAGCAGGGTATCTTCGGTGCTATCCCTACCCTCTCTGTACACTACGCTTTCTAAGCTAGTCCGGGTTTAACCCAGCGATCATAGAATGGCTGCCTCGAAAGGGCGGCCATTTTTGTTATATATGAAAGTTTCATATCTTCGCAGTGACAAAAGAATAAGATCTTATGTACAGAAGAATAATCTCGACCATCATCGCCGCCATCGCCATTTCTGCAATAGCTGCGGCACAGCCACGAGCAATCGGACTCCGACTCGGCCCCGTTGCCGAACTCTCATACCAGCACACTCTCCCAATCTCTGACTCATTCATTGACGCCACCATCGGTCTCGACTACATCGGCCAGCCTGGCTTCAAGGGCACAGCAACATGGAACTTCATCATCGGCGACCCAGCGTGGAGCGTGCGCGGACAGTGGGCCGCATACGCTGGTGCCGGTCTCAGCATAGGATACGTCAACGATCAGGTCAACTACAGTTTCATCGACGACGTCAACAAGGTCGTCATCGACAGGAGGATCAATGAAATCGGAGCCATGGCAGGAATCGCCCTTCAGGCCGGAATCGAGTACACTTTCTGGTTCCCACTCCAGCTCTCGATCGATCTTCGCCCTATCGTCGGTCTCCACTTTGCGAACCGCACCAACCGTTTCTACGACGGCCACCTCTACAAGGCAAATCACAGTGCGAACTTCTACCAGGACGGTTTCTACGGACTGATACCTACCCTCTCCGTCCGCTACGCCTTCTAAAAAAACATAACTCACAGGCTATCAGCTATATAGCAGAAGGACGGCTCCCCGCAAACGGGGAGCCGTCCTCATATCAAAACGCTGCAGATCAGCGCTTTACGTCCGCACCGAGCCGAGCCAAGCCGCGCCGAGCCGAGCCGCGCGCGAACGAACAATCGCGCCGAACAGCGATTATACCATTCCTGAGAAACCCATGAATGCCATCGCGAGGATGCCGGCAGTCACGAGAGCGATAGGAATACCCTTGAATGCCTTAGGCACGTCATTGAGGGAAATCTGCTCGCGGAGACCAGCGAAGAGCACCATTGCGAGACCGTAACCGAGAGAAGTCGCGAACGCGTAGACGGTAGCCTCACCGAGGTTGAAAAGGTGAGGGGCACCACCGGCGAAAGTGAACTCCTTGGTAACGACGTTGATTGACACACCGAGAACCGCGCAGTTGGTAGTGATGAGCGGAAGGAAGATACCGAGAGCCTGATAGAGGCTAGGGCTGATCTTCTTGAGCACGATCTCCACCATCTGTACGAGCGCCGGGATCACGAGGATGAAGGCGATGGTCTGGAGGAACTCGACATGGCAAAGGAGAAGAAGCTTGTTCAGGAGGAAAGTCACGATAGTGGCGAGAGTGATGACGAAGCACACTGCACCAGACATTCCGACAGCTGTGTCAAGCTTGTTCGACACACCCAGGAACGGACATACGCCGAGGAACTGGGAAAGCAGGATATTGTTGACGAATATCGCTGAAATGATGATGAGAATGTATTCCATGACTATTTATCTGTAAGCTTCTTGAATACTACGATAAGGTATGCGAGGGCGATGAACGCACCTGGAGCAAGCACGAATGCGAGAGCACCATCCACCGGAGCAAGCTTGAATCCGAAGATCGAGAGGCTGCCGAGGAGCTCACGGATCAGACCGAGAAGGGTAAGGGCCATGGTGAAACCGAGTCCGATACCGATACCGTCGAGAGCCGAGTCACCGACGCTGTTCTTGTTTGCGAAAGCCTCAGCACGGCCGAGGATGATACAGTTCACGACGATGAGCGGGATGAAGAGGCCGAGGGTCTCATATACCGAAGGAACGAACGCCTGCATGAGGAACTGGAGCAAGGTCACGAAAGTCGCGATCACCACGATGTATGAAGGGATGCGGACCTTGTCAGGGATGAAGCGTGCGATCGCCGAGATCGTCATGTTGGAAAGGATGAGCACGAACATGGTCGCAAGACCCATGCTCATACCGTTGATGGCCGAAGTGGTAGTCGCCAATGTAGGGCACATACCGAGAAGGAGCACGAAGGTAGGGTTCTCCTTTACGAGGCCTTTGGTGATAAGCTGAAGTTTACTCATTGTCCTGTCCTCCATTGTTTGCGTTAAGGATCATGGATACCTTCACGGCATTTGCAACCGCGAGAGTATATGCGCGAGAGGTGATGGTAGACGCTGTGATAGCATCGACGTCACCGCCGTCCTTCTTTACCACGAGAGTCTTCTCCGATGGGTTCCAGCCAGCGAACTGGTCGTGGAACTTAGGCTCGGTGCACTTAGCGCCGAGACCTGGAGTCTCAGAGTGGCTGAGGACTGAAGTGTTGTATACCACGCCGTCGGTAGTCACGCCCACCATGAGGGTGAGAGCGCCGCCGAAGCCGGAAACCGTAGACTGGATCGCATGTGCGAGAACCTTTCCTGAAGCATCAGAAACCTGATAGTAAGGATATTTGCTGCCGTCCATGTCCACGCTGAGCTCCTCATACGAATCGAATGCAGGAACGACCTCGGCGATTGCCGCGTTGGTCTTAGCAAGAGCTGCCGCATCGATAGGACCTTTGGTGAGCACATACACGCCTGCGAGGAGTGCAGAGCAGACCAGACAGATCACAGAAAGGCAAAGAGCCATGTTCTTCAATGTAGATTTCACTGCCATAGCCTATTTCCTCCCGTATTTTTTCTGGTGACAGTACTTGTTGATGAGCGGAACTGTCGCGTTCATGATAAGGATCGCGAAGCTGACGCCCTCTGGATATGATCCGAAGTACCTGATAAGGACGGTGAGAAGACCGATGCCGACACCGAAGATGATGCCGCCCTTCGTGCTCATCGGGCTGGTCACATAGTCGGTAGCCATGAAGATGGAACCGAGGAGCACACCACCGGTGAGAAGTGCGAAGATTGGGTCCGGATACTTTGCAGGAGCGCAAGCCCAGAAGATGAGAGCCACCACAGCCACGGTACCCCAGATGCTGAGGGTGATGTGTGGACGGATCACCTTGCGGACGAGGAGATATACGAATCCGAGCAGAAGCGCGCATGCGGAAATCTCACCTGCAGAACCGCCGATGTTATAGAAAAGGGTCTGAACATAGCTGATGCCCTTGATTGCCTCTACGCCACCCTCTGCATAAGCACCGAGGAGAGTCGCACCCGAAACGGCGTCAGTCGCATGGATGAAGCCTGCAGGGACGGTCCAGTCGGTCATGTAGGTAGGGAAAGAGACAAGGAGGAACACACGACCTGCGATGGCAGGGTTGAACATGTTCTGTCCGAGACCTCCGAAGGTCATCTTTGCGACGCCGATAGCGAAGATGGCGCCGATGACGATCACCCACCAAGGGCAGGTAGGAGGCACGTTGAGTGCGAGGAGCACGCCGGTGACCACTGCAGAAAGGTCGCAGATGGTAGCCGGACGCTTGAGAAGGAACTTCGAGATAAGGTACTCAAGTCCCACACATGATATTACGCTGACGGCAAGGATGAGGATCTCAGACCATCCATAGAAGAGGACAGAGACCAGAGCTGCCGGAAGCATTGCGATCACCACGTCCCTCATCAGGCTCTGGGTAGAGACTGAAGTATGGACATGAGGTGATGGTGAAACCAATAACTTGTTCATAGCTTACCGATTATTTCTGTGATGCCTTTGCGGCCTCGGCTGCAGCCTTGGCTGCCGCTGCGCGTGCACGCAGGATGCCGAGCACCTGGCCCTTGGCGATGTTGATAGAATCAAGGAGTGGAATGCATGCAGGGCAGGTGAACTGGCAGCTGCCGCATGAGATGCAATCCTGTACTGCGTTTGCCTCGAGCTCATCCATCATTCCGTTCTTCGCGAGCTTGTTCAGGAGGAATGGCTCAAGTCCCATAGGACATGCCTCAGCGCACTTGCCGCAACGGATACAGTTGCTCTGCGCTGCCCTCTTGGTAGTCTTCTCAGAAAGATAGAGGAGAGAAGACGAGCCCTTGACGGTACATGCATCGAGGTTCGCGATTGCCCTACCCATCATAGGACCGCCGCTCACTACCTTCGCTGCGCCCTCTGGGACACCACCTGCGTACTCGGCAATCCAGCTGAGCGGCATACCGATACGGAAGAGGTAGTTGTGCTGCTTCTCCACCGGGAGACAGTCGCCTGTGATGGTCATGGTGTTGGTCACGAGAGGCTTGTTCTTCTGAACTGCCTCGTATACTGCGAGAGAGGTAGCGACGTTCTGTACGACTGCACCTGCGCTGATAGGGAGCGCACCGCTGCCGACCTCGCGACCCATCACAGCGTTGATGAGCTGCTTCTCACCACCCTGTGGGTACTTCTTCATGAGCACCATCACCGAGATGCCAGGATAGCCGAGCTCAGAGACAGCCTTGTTCATGGCTGCGATAGCCTCAGGCTTGTTCTCCTCGATGCCGATCACGCATGGACATCCGCCGAGAACCATCTGCATGATGGCCGCACCGACGACGATCTCCTTGCTGCGCTCGATCATGATTCGGTTGTCACTGGTAAGGAAAGGCTCGCACTCCGCACCATTGAGGATGAGGCACTCAGCCTTGCTCCCTGCTGGTGGGTTGAGCTTCACATGAGCAGGGAAGGTCGCACCGCCGAGGCCGACTACGCCACCCATCTGAATCTTCTTGAGGACCTCGGCCTTGTCGGTAGGGATGGTAGTGACGAGGTCGGTGCTGAGGTCGATGCCCTCTGCCCACTCATCACCCTCCACGAGGATCTCGATATGGTTCTGGTTGTTGCCGGCGATGTCCTTGCGAGGACCGATGCTCTTCACGGTACCGCTCACTGAGCTGTGTACATATGCAGAAAGAGCGCGCGGAGCTGGTTCCGCGATCACCTGACCGGCCTTCACCTTGTCACCAACCGCCACGACAGGCTTTGCCGGGGCGCCAAGATGCTGGGCCATTGACACATACACGGTCTGTGGAAGAGGCAGGACCTCGATAGCGCAATCGCGCGCGATCTTGGAATCATTGGGGTGGATGCCACCCATCGAGAATGTTGTCTTAGCCATTGTTTTCCTCCTTCTTTACGGGTTCAGCTTCGGCTTGAGCGGCGGCAGCTGCAGCTGCGGCGGCTTCTTTTGCCTTTCTTGCCCT
>NZ_JBAEER010000044.1:0-4798 GCF_056207615.1 Candidatus Cryptobacteroides sp.
TCCGGCGGCCAGCAGCAGCGTATCGCGATTGCACGTGCGCTCGTGAACCAGCCTAAGGTGCTCCTTCTCGACGAGCCTCTCGCTGCTCTCGATCTCAAGATGAGGAAGGATATGCAGATCGAGCTCAAGGAAATGCACCAGAAGCTCGGAATCACCTTCATCTACGTGACCCATGACCAGGAGGAAGCCCTCACCCTGAGCGACACCATCGTCGTGATGAACGAAGGTAAGATCCAGCAGATCGGAACTCCTACCGATATATATAACGAGCCTAAGAACGAGTTCGTCGCTGACTTCATCGGCGAGAGCAACATACTCAACGCGACCATGATCGAGGACCGCAAGGTAAGCTTCATCGGTCACGAGTTCGAGTGCGTCGACGAGGGCTTCGGCGAGAACGTGCCTGTGGACGTCGTAGTGCGCCCTGAGGACATATATATCATGAAGAAGCTCGATGGCGCGCAGTTCACTGCCGTCGTGAAGTCCTGCATCTTCAAGGGTGTCCATTACGAGATGTTCGTCAATACCGATTCCGGCAACGAGCTCATGATCCAGGACTACAACGGCTTCGAGGTCGGCAGCACGGTGGGCCTTCTCATCCGTCCTGAGGACATCCAGGTCATGAAGAAGCCATGCACCAGGAACGTCTTCGAAGGCGAGATGAAGTCAGCCACCGAGGTAGAGTTCCTCGACGGAGTGTTCGAGTGCAAGGACTGTGGTCTCGAGGCAGGGGACAAGGTGAAGGTGGAGATAGAGTTCTCGAAGATCGACCTTCTCGACATGCAGGAGGACGGAAACGTGTCCGGCTTCGTGTCGTTCATCCTCTACAAGGGTGACCGCTATCACCTCACCGTCACCACAGACGAAGGCTACAAGGTGCTCGTCGACACCACGGACGTCTGGGACAAGCTCGATCTAGTCGGCATCACCGTCAAGCCTGAGGACATCCATATCACCAAACTCGACAAACAGGAATAGGAATGGGCAAGAGATCCACCTGGGCACTCCCGTATTTCATCTTCCTCGTTCTCTTCGTGGTGCTCCCGCTCGTGCTGATTGCGGTGTATGCATTCCAGGACGGGAACGGAGGATTTACGCTGAGGCACCTGACCGCCTTCTTCACGGACCCGAAGTTCGTGAACGCCTTCCTCGTGTCGCTGGAAATCGCCCTTGAAAATACGATTATCTGCATCCTGATCGGCTATCCGGTCGCATACATACTCGCAGACAAGTCCCTCAACCGTTCCGCTGTCACCGCGGTGCTCTTCATCCTTCCGCTGTGGATCAATGCGCTGATGAGGACCATGGCCACAGCCGAGATCTTCAACTGGCTCGGCATCCACCTCGGGAAGGGAACCCTGCTCTTCGGTATGGCTTACGATTACCTTCCGTTCATGATCTATCCTATCTACAACATCCTCGACAGGATGGACCACTCGTATGTCGAGGCGGCACAGGACCTCGGAGCAACTCCTTCACAGGTGTTCCTCAAGGTGACACTTCCGCTCTCGATGCCGGGCGTGCTCAGCGGCGTAATGATGGTGTTCATGCCTACGGTATCCACTTTTGCGGTCTCTGAGATTCTCACCAACAACACTATCCAGCTCTTCGGATCCGTGATCCAGGAACAGTTCTACAATATGATGTGGAACCAGGGTGCGGCACTCGCACTCGTGATGCTCGTCATCATCGGCATCACCACCCTCATCCCGGGTAACAAGAGCGCAGAACAGGAAGGAGGGCTCATCTGATGAACGGAAAGAAGATCATAGCAAAGGCATATCTGTGGTTCATTCTCCTGATCCTCTATGCGCCTATCGTGTTCATTGCGATATTCTCCTTCACCAAGGCAAAGTCGCTCGGAAACTGGACAGGCTTCACCTTCGACCTCTACAGGAATCTCTTCACGGGAGCTGATTCGGCCCAGTCGCTGATCGCGGCGCTCAAGAGCACGCTCATCATCGCGCTCATCGCCTCGGCAGTGTCTACCATCCTCGGAACCCTGGCTGCCATCGGCATCTACAACCTCCGCGGCAGGAAGAAGGCGACCATTCAGTTCCTCAACAACGTTCCTCTCCTCAATCCGGACATCATCACCGGTGTCTCGCTCTTCCTGCTCTTCGTGTTCCTGCACGTGAGCAAGGGCTATGTGACCGTAATTCTCGCTCACATCACCTTCTGTACGCCATACGTCGTCCTGAACGTGCTCCCTAAGCTCTCGCAGATGAACCCGAACATATATGAGGCAGCGCTTGACCTCGGTGCCACTCCGTTCCAGGCCCTTCGCAAGGTGCTGATTCCGGAGCTCCGCCCGGGCATGATCTCCGGTTTCATCATCGCATTCACGATGAGTCTCGACGACTTCGCCGTGACCTTCTTCACAGCAGGAAGTGCGGGCCTCGAGACCCTCTCGACCTATATCTACGCGGATGCACGAAAGGGTGGTCTCACCCCTGAGCTCAAGCCTATGATGACGATCATCTTCCTCATCATCCTCGTGGGGCTCCTCGTGATGAACATGCGCACATACAAGAAATCAAAGCAAAACGAATTAAGATAAATGAAGAAAATTTTCAAGCTTTTCTGCGTAGCGGCAGCTCTCCTCGTAGCCGTTACCGTATCAGCGAAGGACAGGGATGCTGTCCTCAAGGTCTACAACTGGTCGTCTTACATCGATGAGTCCGTGCTTCCTGAGTTCGAGCAGTGGTACTTCGAGCAGACAGGCGAGAAGATCGAGGTTATCTACTCTCTCTTCGACGTGAACGAGGCCATGCTCTCAAAGATCGAGAAGGGTCACGAGGACTACGACGTGGTCTGTCCTTCAGACTATATGATCGAGCGCATGCTCAACAACGGTCTCCTTCTTCCCCTCGACTTCGAGGCTCTCAAGGCTACCAACACCGTGAACTATATCGAGGACACCAGGTCTCCTTATATCAGGGACATCTTCCGCAGCATCAACCCTAGGATCGATGCGAATCTCTATTCTGTCGCCTATATGTGGGGAACCACCGGTATCATCTTCAATACCGACAAGGTGAGCAGGGAAGACGCTTCCACCTGGGACATCATCCGCAACCCTAAGTATGCAGGCCAGATCCTTCTCAAGGACGCTCCGAGGGATGTGTTCGCACCAGTGCTCATCTACCTCCGTCAGGATCAGCTCAAGAGGGGAGAGGTGACTCTCCAGGAGCTCATGTCAGACTCGTCAGACGAGAGCATCGCTGAGGTAGAGGCATACCTCATGGAGTGCAAGAGCGGCGTATGCGGTTTCGAGGCCGACCTCGGAAAGGAGCAGCTCACCAAGGAGCGCGCGCTCATCTCTCTCAACTGGAGCGGTGATGCCGTATGGGCCATCGAAGAGGCTGCGTCTGTGGGCGTGAACCTCGACTATATCGTGCCTGAGGAGGGCTCTACTGTATGGTTCGACGGCTGGGTCATCCCTAAGTATGCAAAGAACATCAAGGCTGCGACCTACTTCATCGATTTCATGTGCCGTCCAGACATCGCAATCCGCTGTATGGAGGAGACTGGATATATCGCTGCAAACGGTGCCATCGAGGTGCTCGAGTCTCAGATCGACGACTCTTATCCAGCAGTCAACCTCTCGTATTTCTTCGGCGAGGATGCCGACAGCGTACATGTCAATCCTGTCCTCTATCCGGACATCACCGTGATCGAACGCTGCGCTCTCGAGCATGACTGGGGTCAGGACACCGAGAAGCTCCTCGCAATGTGGCAGAACGTCAAGGGAAGCCGTGCAGGCCTCATGACCTACATCATCCTTGCACTCGTGCTTGCTGCAGCTGTGGCTTATTTCCTCGTATCTTCACAGAAGAAAAACCGTCGTCGCCGCCCATCACAGCGTCGCTAAATCCAGACAGAGAGATGAGCGTAGTAACATTCAAGGACATTCACGAATCCGAAGAGATTCTGAACTATATCCAGGCTGCGGACAAGTGTCTCGAGAGCCTCGGATATACTGAGCACAACCTTCCACATGTGTCTAAGGTATCCAAGGTGGCCGGAGACCTTCTCTTCGACCTCGGATATTCTCCACGTCTGGTCGAACTTACCAGGATTGCAGGTCTGATGCATGACATCGGCAATTCCGTGAACCGCATCGACCATGCGCAGTCAGGAGCCATGATGAGCTTCTATATCCTCAATAAGATGGGAATGCCTAGCGACGAGATCGCGATCATCGTATCCGCGATAGGAAACCATGACGAGTCCACAGCCTTCCCGGTGAATCCGGTCGCTGCCGCCCTCATCATCGCAGACAAGTGTGACGTCCGTCGCTCACGCGTCCGTCCCGGCAACACGGGTCCGGACATGGACATGCATGACAGGGTGAACTACTCTGTGATCCAGAGCGGGACACGACTGGACAAGGAGAACCACCAGTTCATTCTTGAGGTCAACGCAGACACCGGAATCAGCCCTGTGGTGGATTTCTTCAAGGCTTTCCTCTCTCGCATCGAGCTATGCTACAAGGCTGCGAGCGTTCTTGGTCTAAGGTTCCGTCTCTTCATCAACGGCGCCGAGATCTGCTGATAATCTCTGCTTGGAATTGTATAAACAAAATAAGGTCGGTCCCTGGGGGCCGACCTTATTTGTCGTTATGGTCTGTTCAAGAATTACTTCTTGCAGCAATCACATGCAAGACCCTTCCAGGTGCAAGCTGCGAGAGCACCACCAGCAAGAGGAGCGAGGATGAATACCCAAACATCCTTGAGTGCGTCACCACCGACGAAGAGAGCAGGACCGAAGCTGCGTGCTGGGTTCACTGAAGTAC
>NZ_JBAEER010000045.1:0-7869 GCF_056207615.1 Candidatus Cryptobacteroides sp.
TGGAGTCTGCAGCCATCCCATCGTCTGCCTTTTCATGGATTGCAGCACCTCCGCTCAGCTGTGCATTGCCGAACCATCCCTTTTTATATTGTTCTTTCAACTCCAGGTCCATCACTTTCTCCTTCTCATCCTTCGTGCCGACTCCCGTGAACTCTGCTTCATCCTTTTTCTTGTCAACGACTTTGATTTTCTCAACGACTTTTGCCGGCAGATTTTTTACGGCCATAGCCGGGTCATTGAAGAAGAATGTCTTTCCTCCAATTGTGATTTTGTCCACCTGTTCGCCATTGACCATGACAGTCCCATCTGAACCGACTTCCATACCAGGCATCTTCTTCAGCAGGTCTTCCAGCATTGCGTTTTCACCAACTCTAAACGAAGAAGCATTATATACAAGAGTGTCGCCCTGGACAGTTATTGCATTTCCGATGGCTGTGATGGATGCAGCGTCAATATATTCGGGATTCTCTTCGAGCTCAATTGTTCCCAAATTATTCTGGCTATTAAGGTTGTGGACTTTCTGATACGGTTTGTATCCAATCATCTCCGCATTGACCTGGTACCATCCGGAGATCACATCCTTGATTTCAACTTCTCCTTTTTCATTCGAAATAGCAAAGTTTGTTATGGTCGTGTCGTTCTGAGGTACGAGATAGACAGTTGCATAACTGATAGGCTCTTTTGTCTTGGCATCCTGGAGCGACATCCTGAGGTCAATATTCCTGTTTCTATTGTAGCTGCTGAGGTCAACGACAACCTGTGCGTTTAGAGACACCGCAGAAAACAGAAGGAGCAGAAATGAATACAATAGCTTATGCATATTTTCAAACATATTCGAAGTATGTACAAAATTAATGGGTGGTAAGCATTCCGTAAACCACGTATAGATGGTTTTTAAATGGGAATTTACTCGGAGGTAGCTCTCCAATCATCTACAACATACAAAACTCCATCATATTCAAAGCAGACTTTATCCTTCTTACCTGTGAGATAAAGGAACATCTTCTGTCCGCTCCTGGTATTCTTGAATTTGCCGTAGTTAATCTTGCCGAGACTCATGCCGTTTGTCCTGATCAGGTGAGAGAGAAGCCCTTCTGGGACTTCCGACACCGTGATCTCGTCTGCGGGTATCTTGTTCCCCTTGCCGAGGACGACGCTAAGGTTGATGTTGTTGTCATTGTCAACGGTGATGCCTGAAGGCCAGTAGGTCAACATAAACAGAATGACGCCGGCCAGAATCAGGATAGTTGGAAGGATGGGTATCATAGTCAAATGTTTAATGCTTAATGACTTCATAAGAATGACTTTTGCAAATTGCAATTTGACCGACAGGTGAAAAAGAAAGCGATAATATTAATTATATATTCGGTTTCTCTGATATTACTATTGATGTCATGTCTAATAGGAAGCGATAAAAGAGGATTACCATTGCCTATCATACTTCTGATAGTGGCTGCAACATTAGGTGTAAGGAGACTATTGGAAAAAATAGATAAGCAGTAAATTCCCATTTAGCGAACCAGTAAAAATGTCTGGAATTGAAGATCTAACGGAACATAATTATTGAAGAACGCTCTCAGGGCAAACCCCCGAGAAGTTTTTCATGAGCAGTAAAATTTTAACATAAGCAAACAGCCTTGACACAGTTCAGCTGACGCCCCCGGATATTCTAAAAAATCCGCATTATTTTAATGTTCTAATTACAGGATGAAGAGAAGCGATCATCTTCCTCATGGCATCTGCGACATTGGCAATAATATCTGGCCACTGGTTTTCTGGATTATTCCAACCTCCTTCTATTTCTGTCCTTATCGAGCACACACGATATCCTATCATCTCATCCCAATTTAGACCTGGACCATAAGACGCATCGACTGATTGTTTATGTTCTTTAAGCTTATTGAAAATTGACAAATTCTCTTCATCGCATTCTTTACCCTTATCAATACGTAATTCACACCTTACCTTATCCTTGTTTAGCCAGATTGTCCACTGAAGTCCCCCAACACCAGATCCTGCCGCAATAAAGGTATCCTTGGTCGGAGATATATTCTTGAAAGCGGATAATCCCCTATCCTCTTTGAAGGTATTCAGAAGCGATTCCCAGAAAGAGAATCTCATATGAAAACGTTTAGCCTCCTCTTTCTTTATCTCACCCTTTTCTTTTGCCACATATGAAGGCTTAGACTTTACTGTAAACATAGGCGCCAACGAAGACTCGCCAATACGTATCAAGGTCATTTCTATAAGGTAGAAATCACAACCTGTATCTGTTTGGTTCAGCCAATCACAAGCATCAATGTGTTCCTGTCTTGCTTTCTCAACTATCCAGATGGCAACCTTTGCATCAAAAGCGGTTCTATATGTTATTATCTTACCGAGATGGTCATGGTTACTATCACCAAATTGATTCTCTATAACGACGGGAGCTCCATCTTCGAGTTCACACTGGATATCAACTCGGAAATTCTCTGATGTCTGTTCTGTCTGAGGATTACATAGACGAACCTTAATTTCATCCGATAAATAGTCCAAATTTTCAGCTAACCAAGGGGTAAAATTTTGTGCTTCGTATTTAAAGTGATTCCTCACTGACACCCTAGTGATTTTTTCAATTCTATTTGATTCCATAAACCGCTGATTTGAAAACAAATATAGGAAAAATTTTTAATGTGACTCAGCCTTAAAATTTCGCCAATAACAAGTATAGATTTCGATTCATTTGAAACGTTGAATTTTGACGACATCTTACTCCCTTTTAGAAATAAAACAATAACAAAATCAGTTCTAGCATTTTGTAACTTTATGCCAGTAAGTCATCTAACATTCCCCAAACTTCTCCTCATACATCACCTTAGCTGCTATCAGCCGGTCGACCTGCTCGATCAAGGGTCCTCGGACATACTCGAAGTTGGCAAGTTTGTACAGATTCTTGGTTGCATCAGCGATCTCGTTCTTTGCGAGTAATTGACTTCCGGATTCGATGCTGAATTGGATGCACGAGATTAAAGACGAGACTCTTCTGAGCTTTTGCTCCAGATTCTTAATCCTTTTCATCTCCCTATTCCGATGCCTCTCAGCGGTCTCTTTCTCCGACGGCGGAGTAGTGAGCACGATTCCATGGTCCTGGAAAGCAACCTGTAGATCGTAATACAAGATCTCCACGTTCTCGTAAAGGTGGTCATCTCCACCTAACGTACTCAGCGCAATACGCAGCTTCGTCTTCAGCTTCTTGACTCTCTGCATGAACAGGTCAGTCACCTCGCCGCTCTCCAGCTGTCTGCGCATGCCATCGCACATCACCGTGAACGACCGTTCAAGGAGGTCTTTGCGTTGCTTATATTCCTTTGCTGCAGCAAGGCATGCCAGAACGTCGTCTGGGAAACTGCTGTTGGCAATCTTTTCGTTCAGTTTGATTTCCCATCTCTGCATGCCGGTTTTATCTCTCTGTTTCGCACGATTCTGCTGAAGGCTCATATGGGTGTCGATCGCCACTTCTGCTGGAGATTTGTAATTGCTGAAGAACTCAGGATCGTCATAGTGGGTGACATGCCACCCGAAGCACACATTGCAATAGTAGCTGCGAACAGGCATGTTCTTTCGGGTCTGGTCCATGTCTTCTGTGTTGAAGCGAAGAAAGTCTTGAGCTTTCTTCTCAGATGAAAAAAGAATTTTCTTTCTACCGCATGCTCTGCAGTAATACCGGTTCCTTGTCGGTTTCATGACAGATGTTTTTTGATCATTATATAATCCGCATCATTTTGCCACCGTGGCATCCCTGCTCGGTTGGCGCCTCTCCTGGAGGACTCGCGATGCTTTACGAGTTTCTTGCCTAAAGGTCACTCATCGTAACACTGCAAAGAAACAACTCAATTTTGACAAGTCTTGACACAAATACAAAATAAAGTAAGACTTTTTATGTTTATGTCATAACCTGTCAAAACAGACATGTTTCTTTGTATCGTTATCATTAAGACTTCTGACGAAAACTATTTACAAAGACAACTTTGAAACATCCAGGGAGATCTGGATCTAAACAAAATGATGAATTATGTACAAGAGTTTTGATTTTGACATTCTGGGCAGAAGGGCCGAGATATGTATCTCTGTTGAGAAGACAGGTCGCAGAGGAAACAGATGGAATGATTATTCCTGCGTTGTAAACAGCAAGAAGTTTGAGGAGCTCATGAGAGGACTAAGAACAATTGAGTGTACTTTTACGGCTGCAAGTGCTCCTTTCTTCGTTGACTGGAACGAGTGTGATGAGCACGAAAAGAACGACTGCCTGTTCGTGAAGCCGATCAAATTCCGGATAGAGGATGACCAGAAGAGGCCCGATTCTATTAAGCCGTTGTACTGGTTCTACGATGGTGTCTTCCCTTATGTCGTGAGACTTCCACATAAGGTCCACGTTTGGAGACACAACTCCCATGACTCAATGACGTTCAGAGTGTATGGAGGCAGTATCGACAGAGGAGAGTTGTTCTCCCTTGATGAGAAGGGATTCAGAGTTCCAGACCCCGACGGCAAGATGTGTGAGTGGCGATTCACTCTCCAGTTGGAGTTATTGTAGGGTAAGATGAAACGACGAGGATAATTTGCTATATTTGAAAAATGCTTTGCATGAACAAGATAGTATTCAGTCCATTTTTTGACCAGGCCACATACAGCCGCCCGGAAAGCGACATCGTGTGCAGATACCGTGTCGTCGGAATGAAGGGTCTTCTTTCCGAGCTCGAGCTTCGAGCAGGTATGACCCACTCCGAGGTCTCCCCTTTCAACAGGCTGATCGCATATTACCGCGCAATCAGGAATGTGCTCGAGAAACCTGGCACCCATGATCCTTTCTACGCAAAGTCCTTCGAGAAGGACGACCTTAGCGTAGCTGGAGAGCTTCTCAGGTGGAGGGACGCGCTCGTGATGAGCGGTTGGAACGCATCCGTCTGCAACAAGTCCTTGCCTATGGCTTACAAGTTCAACGACCTTTCTGCGATCGAACCATATTTCGACGTAAAGGGCTCTGCGGACAGGTGGCATGACCTGCTCACAGAAAGCGGCTATCTTTCGGGTACGACGATCGAGGTAAGGGTTCCGCGCGAATCCTTGGACAAGATGGTAGTGGACGTACTCGAGAAGAGCGGAGCTACCCTTTCATTCGCAGATGCGACAGAGACGGCGCGTCTGGAGCTTCAGGCTGGTATCAGCGTTCTCCAAGTAAGGAACCGCGTGGACGCGTATCGCTATGCTGCTGGAATCGAGCCTGAAGATGGTCTTCTTATATCCAATGCCGACAACAAGGCTCTCAACGATGTGTTCCGTGCGCATGACCTTCCGCTGGCAAACGCTGACTATTCAGAAAGCAATCCGCTCACCTTGCAGTTGTTCAAGCTCGGTTTCGGTCTTTTCCGCAAGGATGTTGACATCAGGACTCTGATCAGCTACCTGCAGGTTCCATTCAGTCCGGTTCGCTATGGTCTGAGGAGACAGCTTCTCAAGCATCTTCTCAGCACAGGCGGAATGGGCAAAGGATGGGATGATATCCTCTCTGCGACAGATGAACCGTGTCCGGAGCTGAGGCTCGTGGGGAAATGTGGCGACACGATATCTCGAGAAGATCTTCTTCGGTACGCGGAACACCTTGGCACATGGGCATCAAAATATGCTCTGCATATCAGGGAGACCGGGGAAAACGGCGACATCGCAGAACAGCTCCTGGCACTTGCGCAGATGTCTGACGTCATGGGTGTCGTACTCGGAGAATCCGACGAAGATGTCTCAGTCGAGAGCCTGAAGAAATGGATCGACGGGTTGTACGGATCGTGCAGTTTCAGCGCTGAAAGAGCGCAGGTCGGTTCCCTCGACATCGTGGCTGATCCGAAATCCATAGTCGAAGGTCCGAGGAAACTCGTATGGTTGGACTGCAATGCATCACTCAAGCAGAAATACCCACTCTATTTCCTCTCCAATGCAGAGATTTCATGGCTTCGTTCCAATGGAGTGAACCCTGTTGACGAGGAGGACTTCGCTAAGGCGGCGAGCATCACGATGAGGATTTCCCTCGGACTTGTCACAGAAGAGATAGTCCTTGTCATTTCGCAGAAGGCTTATGGTTCAAGGTGCGACGAGCATCCTGTGGTCACCGAGATCAAGGCCAGGAATATCCCGTATGAGGAAATCACTGACCCGACAATGCCGCGTGGCGAGACGAGAGCGGTGCGTCCGTTGTCAGAGCCCGACGTCGAGATCAATCTCCGAGAAAGCATCGTCGTTCCGGAGAGAGAGAACGGAGAAAGCTACTCGAGCGTGGACACAATGATACAGCGTCCTATCGACTATGTCCTTGACTACATCGTCGGTCTCAAGGAGGCTGATCTCGGGCAGGTCGCAGATCTCGCTATCATCAAGGGAAATGTTGCCCACGCAGTGATCGGAGAATGTGCGAGACGACTTCGCGACGGTCGAATCAAGGAGTTGCATACTTCGGATATCGAAGGGATCATCGACTCTTACTGCCGCGAGATCGGTCAGCTTCTTTACAACGATAAGATGCAGTACGGATCATTCAAGCTCAAGCTGGTCCAGAGCGTCACGACTCTGCTGAAGATGATACTCGAACATAATCTCACCGTCGTCGGAGATGAAGTGCCGCTCGACGTGGTGCTTCCGCCTGTCGGAGGTAAGTCAATCGGACATTTCAATGCGAGAATCGACCTGCTGCTCAAGGACGAGAACGGAGATTTCGTGATCATCGACCTCAAGTGGAGCGAGTCCCGCCGCTACAAGGAGAAAGTCAGCAAGCAGACCGACCTTCAGCTTGTACTCTATGCCGAAGCTCTCACGGCAGCATATCCTGACCGCCGGGTGCTCGGCGCAGCATACTATGTCATTCCTCAGTACAAGCTGGAGACGAACAACGATTATTTCCAGTCATGGGACCGAAAGTCTTGCGACTATAATCCGATTCCGAGTCGCGTTGATGTATACGCTGAGGCTGTGCACTCGTATTGCTTCCGCAAGGGACAGATAGAGCGCGGAGTGTTGGAGAACGGTGAGCTGCAGCCGATGAGCGAGACAGACATGGAATATATAGAAGCGATGGATCGCGAGCAGCTCTATCCTCTCGACGGAGACTGGCTGGACGACGGGATCAAGGCCGAGGCTTATGGTGCTAAGAACTACGTATTAAAGGGCAGGTGCAAATGAGAAACATACATTACATAAACGCCGGAGCCGGTTCCGGAAAGACCTTCACTCTGACTTCCGAGCTGGTCAGGCTCATATCGAACGGTGATTGCAAGCCGTCGGAGGTTATTCTCACCACCTTCACAGAGCTCGCGGCATCCGAGTTCCGCCAGAAGGTGTACGATGCGCTCGTCAAGGCGGATTGCTTTGACAAGGCAGCGGGGCTGGATTCTGCGACGATAGGTACCGTACACTCCGTGGCTCTGAGGTATGTACAGAAATATTGGTACATCCTCGGCCTGGGCAGCCGCATGAATGTGCTCAGCGAGGAGGACAAGAGGGTGTTCATCAGCGAAGCCGTGGCTCGTGCGATCCACGACGAGGACCGCCTTGTATTCAAGAAGTTCAACGAGACCTTCACCAGAAAGGGCTATCGCAACGACGACCCATGGATTGACGTACTGAAGCAGATGATCGAGAAGGCTGATACTTTCGGCATTACTGACCTTCCTTCGAGCAAGCAGTATTCGTTGAATTATGTTTCCGGCTTCTTCACAAGCGATAGAGAGAAGGTGGACAGCACGGTTCTGTTCTCATGGCTCAAGGCGTACCATTCCATTTGCATTGCCGGCGACAAGTACGGCAATCCTTACCAGGATGTGATCGACAAGATCGACAGGCTCGGCG
>NZ_JBAEER010000046.1:0-1547 GCF_056207615.1 Candidatus Cryptobacteroides sp.
ATGAGCATGGGATTGTTCTTCCTCCTTCGTCCAAGGATCTGGATCACTCTTGCTATCTCGTCATCCCTTCCGACGACAGGGTCAAGACGTCCTTCCTCTGCAGCCTTCGTGATGTCATATCCGAATTCCTTGAGCGGATCCTCGGCGTTGTCGGATATCGTCGCCTGCTGCTGAGCTTCCTCGTCGCCGCTTTCCTCCTCGTTTCTTGGTTCCTGAGGGGAATTGCTTGCGCTGGGTCTGAGCATGCCGTTTCTTTCGAGGAAACCGAGTATGCGACCGTAATCTACTCCGGTGTCTCTGAGATAGCTCTGGCCGTAGCTTCCTGCGGCTCGTGCGAGGGCAAGTAGAAGATGGACAGGCTCGGCCTGCTCAGACTTTACCCTGCTTGCCTCCAGGACGGTGAGGCTGAGTATGTTATGTGATGCACGGGAGAAGCTGATGTTCTCGAATTCGGAGTATGGGATGTGTTCGTTCGTGAAGATTCTGCTGTCTATGAACTGCTTGAGTTCCTGCAGGTCGACCTCGAGGGATTTCAGTGCGTCGCATGCGTCATTTTCGCCATGACGTAACAGTCCGAGGAGCAGATGATCGGGCCCGATACCGTAACTTCCGGTCCTCATCGCCTCTTCTCTGGCGAAGTTTATGATTATATTGAGACTATCTGATATTTTTATGGTCATATTTTTGCCTTTTCGCCGCTAATTTACATAATTTTTCAGTATCTTTGCAAGCTAGGTAAAACTGCGTTTTGCCCGAATTCGGCCTAAAAACGGCCAAAGAACTGAAATTTGAAGAAAACTGCAAGATAGATTATGGCGAACGAAGAAAACAACGGAAACGGTATGGAACAGGAGTATTCCGGTATCCCTACCGGCCGTATCGAGCAGGTTGAGATAGACCATCAGATGCGCACCGCGTACATCGACTACTCGATGTCCGTGATCGTGGCTCGCGCTCTTCCTGACGTGAGGGATGGTATGAAGCCTGTTCAGAGACGAGTTCTTTTCGGTATGGAGAGGCTCGGACTCGACTATTCGGTACCAACCATGAAGTCTGCCGGTATCGTCGGTGAGGTCATGGGTAAGTACCACCCACATGGTGACTCTAGTATCTATGATACAATGGTCCGCATGGCACAGGACTGGAACCTTCGCTATCCGCTCGTCAAGGGCCAGGGTAACTTCGGTTCCATGGACGGTTATTCTGCAGCGGCCATGCGATATACCGAGGCCAAACTCGAGAAGATTTCCGACGCTGTCCTTGCCGATCTCGACAAGAACACCGTGGACATGGTCAAGAACTTCGACGAGCGTCTCGATGAACCTACCGTACTTCCTACCAAGGTGCCTCTCCTGATGATCAACGGTTCTTCCGGAATCGCTGTCGGTATGGCTACCAACATGGCTCCTCATAACCTTAGAGAGGTTTGCGACGGCATCTGCGCATACATAGATAATAATGAAATTACGATTCCGGAATTGATGCACTATATCAAGGCTCCTGATTTTCCATCTGGTTGCGTGATTTATGGTTATCAAGGCGTTCAG
>NZ_JBAEER010000047.1:0-13097 GCF_056207615.1 Candidatus Cryptobacteroides sp.
AGCAGACAGAGATAAGGGAATTCAGGCACTCTGTTCTCCTTGTCATACTGTCTGATGAAGTTGGCAAGTATGTGGCCCTGGAGGTGATTCACCTCCACGAGAGGCCTGTCGATGGCGATGGAGAATCCCTTGGCGAATGAAGTGCCCACGAGCAGAGATCCGAGCAAGCCCGGTCCCCTGGTGAATGCGATGGCGGTGATGTCTTCAGGTGTGATGCCGGCGCGGCTGATTGCCTCGCTGACTACCGGAACGATGTTGAGTTGGTGCGCCCTGGACGCAAGTTCAGGTACGACTCCGCCATAAGATCTGTGCACTTCCTGGCTGGCGAGCACGTTCGAGAGAAGGTAACCGTCCTTGATTACCGCAGCCGAAGTGTCGTCACAAGAGGATTCTATGCCGAGAATGATGTCTGCCATATCGAAAAAAAGAGGTTCTGGACCCCATCTATGGCGGCAAAAATAGGCAATAAATTCGGATTATTATCTTATTTTTGTAGGTTAAATATATTGTGCCCTATCAGGAAGATTGCTATAATACTCTGGCCCGTGTTCGTGGTGATAGCCGTGATTCTCATCTCGGCCGTGATCGCCGTGCAGACGCCGATGGTTCAGGGAAGGATAGTCAGGGCAGTCGAGGAGAGATTCTTCAGCAAGCTCGACGGAGACGTCAGCTTCAGCAAGATACACTTCCGTCCGTTCAACGCCATCGTCATCAGGGATCTTGCGATCGTCGACAAGAATCCTCAACTTCCATCGGAAGAGGCTATGGAATCATTCCGAGAGGAACATGGTCCCGACTATGAGTACGTCCCTTATGACACCCTGATGAGAGCGAAGTACATCGTCGCGGAATTTTCTGTCAGGGGTCTGCTGAAGAAGGAGGGCATCCATCTCAAGCGCGCGCTGGTTCGAGACGGAAGGGTCAACCTCGTTATCGAACAGAAGGACACCATCACCAACCTCCACCGCATCTTTGGTATGGAAAGGAGCAATGGTGAGCCAAAAGAACGCACTGGAGACGTATTCGACCTCAAGGACGCCCAGCTCAAGAACATGATCTACTCGATGCGTATCATCAGAGACAAGCATCCCGGATACAAGGGCGGCATCGACTGGTGCGACCTCTACGTCAGCGAGATCAATGCCCATGCGAAAAACGTGAAGATGAGCAACGGCATCATGAGCGGAAGGCTTGACCATCTCGGATTCAGGGAAAAATCCGGCCTCAGGATCGATGATATATCCGGAAACGCGGCCATCGGACGAGGACAGGCGATGATAGAAGACATGCATGTCGCAGACTCACTGTCAGACGTCAACCTACGCTATTTCTCGCTCAGTTTCAAGAAGCCGAAGGATTTCCGCGACTTCAACGAGAAGATCCAGCTCGACGGCAAGCTCCTGCCGAGCACCGCCAGCACAAGGACGGTCGCATACTTCGTACCTTCCCTCTCGGATATGGATCTTAAGATCGATGTCGACGGAGAGATTCATGGAACCGTAGATTCGTTCGACCTGAGGAACATCAACCTCAGCACCAATGACGGAGCGTTCGGAACCACAGTGTACGGAAACGTATCCGGAATCACGGCGGACAAGCCGCTCGTCCTCGACATGCACATACAGAACTGCGCGACCGACACCAAGGGCATCGACCAGCTTGTGGCGGGAGTGACAGGAAAGTCACCGGGGCTCAGCGCAAAGGTACCGAACGTCAAGGCTCTGCTGAACGCCAGTCTCAGAGGACCTCTGGATAAGCTCAAGCTCAATGCGGACATCAGTTCCAATGCCGGTTATATCAGGACCAAGCTCGATGTGCTCGACCTCACAAAGAAGAACCACCCACTTCTCATCGGAGGTAATCTCGAGACCACCAACCTGGACCTCAGCAAGTTCATGAAGAAGGACCTTGTCCATGAGCTCAGCCTCGAGACCAAGCTGAGCGCAAAGCTACGTGGAAATAACGGCCCTGAGCTCGCTATCGACACGCTCAAGATTGACAGGCTGAATTTCAAGGGATACGATTACTCAAAGATTCTTGCGACCGGAGACCTCTCGAAGCAGCAGTTCAACGGTAGGATCATCAGCCAAGACCCGAACTTGAACTTCCTTTTCCAGGGCATATTCACATTCTCGCCAAAGACGCAGAATGCGGTATATCAGTTCTATGCTAACGTGGGCCATGCAGATCTCCACGAGCTGAAACTGGACCTCAGGGAGAATGCGACGTTGAGCCTGCAGACCAATGCGAACTTCAACCGTACAGGCAGCGGAATGCTCTTGGGCAACGTCAACATCAGGAATGTCAGACTCACGGCAGAAGACGAGATACATGATATCGGAGACATAAACCTGATCTCCAGGTCTACGGCCAACGAGTACAGGATCAACCTCAGTTCAAAGATCGCAAACGGTCAGTATGTCGGCAGTGCACCGGTGAATGACTTCGTGCGTGACCTGATGGGCATCACTGCAAAGCGCGAGCTTCCTTCTCTCTTCGAGGACGCGAGGTACTTATGGTCAGGAGAGACCTACAAGCTCAACTTCGAATTCGAGGACGCGAGAGGTATCAGCGGCTTCATCAAGCCTGGCCTTTACATCGACAACGACACCGAGCTCGTCCTTGACATAGACAGGCTCGGAGACCTTAGCGGCACGCTCCGTTCTCACCGACTTGCCCTCAACGAGAAATACATCAAGGATTTCGAGCTTAAGATCGACAACCAGGGCGACAGACTCAACGGAAATCTGACTTGCGACGATATCAACATCTCTGCGATACAGTTCATGGACAACACCATCGAATTCCTCGCAGAGGACGACCACATAGGCGTTGGAATTGTCTGCAAGGGCGATCAGAACAGCACGACCAGAGGAGAGATTTTCGCACGCGGCGATCTCGCAAGAGACGATGCCGGACTCGGAGTACATGTCGATGTGCTTCCATCAAGTTTCACCTTCAACGCGTCCGACTGGAGCATCATGCCAGCCTGCGTGGATCTCAAGGGAAATGATCTCGGAATACAGAACCTTGTGCTTTCAAGCGGTGATCAGAGCATCACCGTCGACGGAGGCATATCCAAAGAGCATGCAGACACGCTCTCCGTGCGTCTTGACCAGTTCTCGCTCGGAATTGCGAACGCCTTCCTCGGGCAGCAGTTCGACCTCAAGGGCAACGCTACCGGAGAAGCAATGCTGATCTCGTATGCAGAAATGGACAACAAAGGTATGCTCATCGACCTCGTCAGCGAAGGGACCTCCGTATCCGGTACAGACCTCGGAAGAGTGGAAGTTGAGAGCAACTGGGATGAGGTATTAAACAGATTCAACCTCAGCGCCGGAAACGAGAAGTCCTTTGACATCAACGGCACCTATACACCTTCGATGAAGGATGCCGACATCAACGTACAGCTCCGGGAGTTCAACCTCGGAGTGGTCAAGCCTGTCCTTTCAAGCGTATTCAGCGACATGGCAGGATATGTTTCCGGAGGCGTCCATCTCTATGGCCCGCTGAACAATCTTGACATCGAGAGTACCGACGGAAGGATACGAAACGCCGTAATCGTACTCGACTTCACCAAGGTGCCGTACCGGCTCGACGGTCCGTTCCGCGTGGATACCCATGGACTCCATTTCGACAATGTCAACATACGAGACATGTACAGCGGCACCGGTTCTGTCAACGGATCCGTATACTACGACCATTTCAAGGACCTCGGAGTGGATCTCAACGTCAGGGTCAGCAACTCCATGCTCATCAACATCCCCGAGAAGGACAATGTCGGTTTCTACGGCAAGCTCACCGGTTCCGGCCTCGTCGGCATTCATGGACCTTTGTCCCAGATCACTCTCGACATTGAGGCTGCAACGACCAGCGGAGGAGATTTCCACATACCAGCGACCAGCTCCGGCAAGGATTCGAACGCTGAGCTCCTGACCTTCAAGGAGCCGGAGAGGATAGTCATCGTCGACCCATACGAGGAGATGATGAGCAAGTTGGGCAGCAAGTCCAAGGCTAAGACGGATATCATCGTACGCATCATCGCTAGAGCCAACCCGAACGTTGAGGCTTTCCTCGAAATCGACAAGTCTGGAAGCAACGGTCTGAACGGACGAGGAAACGGCAGCTTCGACATCGAGGTGCGACCTTCGCGCGGCATATTCAACCTCAAGGGAGACTACACGCTCACCAGCGGAACCTTCCTATACAATGCGTTCGGACTTGCGAAGAGGGAATTCGAGATCCAGGACGGCAGTAACGTGAAGTTCAATGGAGCAATCATGGACAGCGACCTCGACATAAATGCGATCTACAGGACAAAGGCTCCGCTCTCTCGTCTCATCTCCGACACCACTTCAGTCAACAGCCGAAGGACAGTAGAGTGCGGAATCGCGATATCAGACAAGCTAAGCAACCCTTCTCTCGCGTTCTCGATTGACATTCCTGACCTTGAACCTTCAATTAAGGCCAAGGTGGAGAATGCCCTCAGCACGGAAGACAAGGTCCAGAAGCAGTTCATCGCCCTCCTGCTCTCGAACAACTTCCTGCCTGACGAGCAGTCCGGAATCACGAACGAGAGCACAAGTCTCATCTACTCGAGCGTCACGAGTGTGTTCACGAACCAGCTGAACAACATACTTCAGAAGCTGAACATCCCTCTGGACTTCGACATGAGATACCAGCAGAACCAACGAGGAAACGACATCTTCGACGTCGCGGTATCGACGCAGCTGTTCAACAACAGGGTGATAGTCAACGGAAACATCGGTAACCGTCAATATACGACAGGAAACAGCAACTCCGACGTGGTCGGCGACCTTGACATAGAAATCAAGCTCGACAGGCCGGGCGCGCTCCGCCTCAACCTGTTCTCGCATTCGGCAGACCAGTACACGAACTACCTCGACAACTCACAGAGGAACGGTGTCGGTATCACCTACCAGCAGGAGTTCAACCGCTTCGTGGAGATGCTCAAGTATACATTTGCAGGAAAGGAACAGAAGGAGAAGATCAACGAGGAGGAACTCGAGAAGCTCGTCAACGAGCCTATGAAGGTGATGAGCGTCAACGAAGACGGCGGACTCACCGTAATATTGAACAAATGAAAGGAAAAGGAACAATAGAGCTCGAAGGCATGGAGTTCCATGCTTACCACGGATGTCTACCGTCCGAAAAGGCGACAGGAAACACATTCCTGGTCGATTTCAAGGGCGAATATGACATGGATAAGGCCGCATATAGCGACTGTCTCGAAGATGCTTTGGACTACGGCCGTATCTACGACATAGTGGCACGGGAGATGGCACAGCCTTCGGACCTGCTCGAGCATGTGGCAGGAAGGATAGTACGTGCCATAGAGACAGAGATTCCCGAGCTTTCGGACTTTTCCGTACGCGTTTCCAAGCAGCGTCCTCCGGTACAGGGTGTATGCGCATGGTCCCGCATAACGATGAATAAGTAATGGCAAAGAACATAGCATACGTAACCCTCGGCTGCAAGCTCAACTATGCCGAGACATCAACATACGAAAGGGCGCTCACGGAGGCCGGCTGCAGCTCGACTTCATGGACTTCCGGCAAGGCCGATGTCTGCCTGGTGAACACCTGTTCCGTGACTGAGCACTCGGATAAGAAGTGCACGAACATCATACGCAAGCTCCACAGAGTAAGCCCAGGCGCAGACATAGTCGTGACCGGCTGCTACGCCCAGCTGAAAAAGGATGAAATCCTTGAATTGGAAGGTGTCAAGGCCGTTTTTGGCGCTAACGAGAAGAACCAGGTCGTGCCATTCATACTCGGAGAATGCACCAAGGAGAAGAGCCCATGCATGTTCTCAGCCTACAGCAGCGGAGAAAGGACCCGTTCCTTCCTCAAGGTCCAGGATGGTTGCAACAACTATTGCACCTACTGCACCGTGCCGTATGCACGCGGAGAAAGCAGGAACATCCCTATCGCAGAGGTAATCCCTCAGGCACACGACATAGCGGCCAAGGGGATTTGCGAGATCGTGCTCACCGGCGTCAACACAGGCGATTTCGGCCGCAGCACAGGAGAGAACTTCTTTGACCTGATCAAGGAGCTGAATAAGGTCGATGGCATAGAGAGATACCGTATTTCGTCCATCGAGCCAAATCTCCTGACCGACGAGATGGTGGACTGGATAGCCGCAGGAAGCAAGTTCCTCCCCCATTTCCACATTCCTCTCCAGTCTGGCTGCGACGCCGTCCTCAGCGAGATGCACCGTCATTATGATACCGAATTCTTCGCGAGTAAGATCGAGTACATCCGCAAGGCTATGGAAGGTCCCGGCAAGCTCCCAGTCTTCTTCGGAATCGATGTGATAGTAGGTTTCCCGGGAGAGACGGAGGAGATGTTCGATCAGACCTACAAGTTCCTCGCGGAGCGCGTAAAGCCAGCATTCATACACATCTTCCCATACTCTCGTCGCGCCGGTACTCCGGCTGCCGAGCGCAAGGATCAGGTGCGTGACGGCATCAAGACAGAGCGCGTGGAGAGGCTCGAAGCCCTCTGCGACAAGCTCCACGGCGAGTTCGTCGAGTCCTGCAAGGGACTCAAGGCCAAGGTGCTCTTCGAGTCCTCGGACAAGAAGGGAATAATGTACGGCTACACAGAGAATTATATCCAGGTCGCTCGTCCTTATGACAAGAATCTGGTCGGCAAGATTTCGGAGGTGGAAATATGATAGAAAAGGCTAAGCTTACTTTCCTGGGCAGCGGCACTTCCCAGGGAATTCCGATCATAGGATGCGACTGTCCCGTATGCAATTCGTCGGACATCCATGACAACAGGCTCAGGGCTTCGGCGCTGGTTGAGTACAACGGTCTGACCATACTCGTGGACTGCGGTCCCGATTTCCGTCAGCAGATGCTCCGCGCCGGTGTACGCCACCTTGATGCCATCCTTCTCACCCACAACCATAAGGACCACACCGGAGGAATCGATGAGGTGCGAAGTTTCAACCTCATTGAGAAAAAGCCGGTAAACATATACTGCCAGAAGCATGTGATCAATGCCCTCAAGAAGGAGTATTCGTATGCCTTCGCGGAGGTCATCTATCCCGGCGCGCCTATCATCCAGGTACATGAGATTGGCGGTGGAGTGGGCGACGAACATGGCGCAAAGCCATTCGAGCTTCATAGCAACAAACTCGAGCACGACCTGGTGTGGGAATCAGGAAAAGGTTGGAAGGACGTTGAGAACGACGTATTGAATGACCCAGCGGCGCAGTGCAAGGCCACGGTCGTCCCTATCCAGGGATGGCATCATAAGAAGAAGGAGCTATCCGTGCTCGGATACCGCTTCGGAAATATCGCATACATCACCGATTTCAACCAGATCGATGACTGCGAATTCGAAAAGCTAATGGGCCTCGACCACGTTACCATCAACTGCGTCAAGAGGACTCCCCACTACTCGCATTTCTCTCTCGACGAGGCTCTTGCATTCTTCGACAGGGTCGGTGCCAAGCATTCATGGCTCACCCACATCTCCCATCTCCTCCCAGGCTACGCCGAGCTCGACGCCGAGCTCAAGGCATATAACCCCACCTACGGCGTCGCCTACGACGGATTGGTGATTGAATAGGCTACTTGTTCTCTATCTCCTCTCCGTAAGTGTAACCGTAACCATAACCATACCCGTAGCCATAACCAGCACGGCCATATCCGTACGCCATCTTTGAAGACGACATCTTTACACCATTGAGAACAACTGAGAATCGTTTATACTGTCCAGACTGATATATCTTTTCAACGAGCGGAAGCGTCTTCTTGTCCATAAGGCCTGCACGAACGATGAAAACTGTCAAATCGGAGAATTCTCCCACAATAGCCGGATCTGCAACAACACGAACTGGTGGACAATCGATGAATATGTAATCATACTTTTTCCTGAGTTCGGCCATGAGTTCCTTGAACTTAGGCTCCAAAAGCAATTCAGTAGGGTTCGGCGGAATCTTTCCCACATTGAGGAAGTCAAGATTTTGCATTCTCTCGGTAATGATGTCGTCAATAGAGCAATCATTCTTGGAAAGATAGTTTGCAAGTCCATCACTGTTATCTTCAAAAGCCTGTGAAAGAGCGGCCTTTCGAAAATCAAGATCAATCAAGAGAGTCTTCGCTCCCTTTATGGCCATTGTAGCTGACAAGTTCAGAGAAACATATGTCTTTCCTGAATGAGGAAGCATTGACGTTACCATCACAACCTTACAACCCTCCACTTTACCCAACATCATGTCGATATTAGTTCGAAGTACGCGGAAAGACTCATTTACAGCATCACGTCTCCCCGCTTTGACGAATATCCTTCGATCAGAATCGTTCAAAGACAGGCGATTGAATCTGAAAGGAGTAGACATCTTTCTTACCTCAGGAAGATCACCAAGGTATGGGCAGGTCAATACCGACGTGACATCTGGTTCAATCTGAACAGCAGTATCAAGCATACGGAACAGAGAAATAATTCCGAATGGAATTGCCGCTCCAAGCATCAACGCAAAAAGCATAATCACCATTCCACGAGGCTCTACCGGAGCTGTCGGGCCGTTAGGTGCCACTATCAGGCGAGTGTTACCTACATTTACGAGACTTGCGATTTCATTCTCTTCGCGCTTTTGAAGAAGGTACACATAGAGAGATTCCTTCACTTTCTGCTGACGTTCGATATAAAGGAGCTCAAATTCCTGGCCCGTACTATTCGCAATCTTACGAAGAATTTCATTTTCCTTACCCTGAATACGGCTTTCCTCCAAAGAGAGTGTCGATATCAGGTTATTAGTGGAATTCAGAATTGCAGAACGCATTGCAAGGATCGAGTTGTTGAGATCAATCACAAGCGGATTGGATTCTGAACTTGTCGCCAAGAGGCGATCCCTCTCCAAAATAAGTTTATTGTACTCAGCAATCTGTGACTCAACCGTACTACTCGAAATACCCGAGTTCGCAGGAATAAGGGCTGCAGAATGCGCTGGATTTGTAAGATAGTCCTTAATAAACTGAGCAACAGCAAGGCGATTGCTAACCTCAAACGACTTATCCCCATACTGAGCAGATTCCTGAAGATACGCATTACCGAGCGCCTTTACGTCAGTAACCTTATTTGTCTCCTTATATCTCTTGAGATCAGACTCAATTCTTCCAAGTTCATCTTCAATCACCATAAGGCGTTCATTAATGAATTCCGAAGTTCCGCGAGCTGACTTATTTTTATCATATACCCAAGACTCATCATACACCTCAACAAGAGAATTAAGAATCGCTGAAGCTCTATCTGGGAAATGATCCTTTATGCTAAGGGCGACGACAGTAGACTGCTTATCAGCAAGTGCAACAGTAAGCGCTGTAGAATAATCTTTGGCAACGCTTGCTGCATTTCGCCAGGTAATCGTAATAGGTTTTGACCACTCTCTATTGCTGAGGACAGGAGTGATAACCATAACGCCTAACGGAGTAGCGATAGTATCAGATACATGGCCCTGGACAGGTTCTGCGTCCAACTTATCACCTTTGACCATGAATCTGGAGAGTTCTATGGTATCATCAGACACACGAGTAACACGGAAAGAGAAAGAAGACTTTGGATTATTATCCACGAAAGTCGCCTCAATCGGAGAAGAATCACCAAGATCTACATTACGGAGAAACTGATGCTCCACGTAAGAAGTCTCCAGTCCAAGTTTGGTGACTACCTGCTGTAAAAGGTCCGGTGAAGACAATGCATGCACCTCGTTTGCAACATCACTTCCATAGCCTGGTATAGCACCGGTAAACTGTGCAATATTGGCCATAGCAGACTCTTGAGAATTACCTCCGACAATAACTTTAGCTGAACGGCTATAAACTTTTGGAGCTCGATAGATGTAAACGGTTGCAACAAATAGACACACGACAACAGATATTATATACCACCATTTGTAGTCCCATATCATGTGCCATATATCCAACATGTTGAGTGTAGAATCTTCCACACGCGCCCTGTTATCTTTATAATCCATAGTACCCATAATAACTCAAATAAAGGCTAATTCGCAAATTTACTAAATTAAGCATTATTAGCAACCCACTTTCGATTGTTTGATAGACATTACGTATATTTGCATAATCAACACTGCTACGCCCCCGTAGTTTAATGGATAGAATTTCAGATTCCGGTTCTGACGGTTGCGGTTCGATTCCGCACGGGGGTACAAAAAGGGCGATGACTTTCGGTCATCGCCCTTTTTATTTGACTGATGTTCAGACATGTCTTATGACGAGGTCGTCGGAGGCTGGGAGGGTCTTGCGAATAAGGCCTTCGAGGACCGCTCCGGGGCCACATTCGATGAATTCGACGGCGCCATCGGCAGCCATCTGGCGGACGGACTGAGCCCAGCGGACAGGAGCGGTCAGCTGCTGGAGGAGATTGGCCTTCATGACTTCAGGATCGCTCACTGGAGCAGCCACGACGTTCTGGTATACCGGGCAGCACGGAGAGGTGAATGAAGTACGCTCGATTGCCTCTGCAAGCTCTGCCCTGGCAGGCTCCATCAAAGGAGAATGGAAGGCACCTCCGACAGGGAGTACAAGAGCGCGACGAGCGCCTGCTGCCTTGAGCCTTACGCAGGCTTCTGCTACTGCCTCCGCAGTACCGGAAATCACCGTCTGAGCATCCGAATTATAGTTTGCTGCTACAAGAGCGCCAAGACCCGCATTGTCATTGATCTCCATACAGATACGCTCAATCTCATCTGCCGCAAGATTAATTACGGCAGCCATGGATCCGGGCACTTTTTCGCAGCACTTCTGCATGGCCTTTGCCCTTGCACTGACAAGAGACAGAGCATCAGAAAACTGAAGTACTCCGGCTGCTGCAAGAGCCGAGAATTCGCCAAGAGAGTGGCCGGCCACCATATCGGGTGCCGACTCTGCCTTGCAGGCGAATTCGAGGTAAGAGTGGAGGAACACTGCAGGCTGGGTCACAGCAGTTGCTCTGAGGTCCTCGTCGCTGCCCTCGAACATCACCTTCGAGATGCTGAATCCGAGCACTTCATCGGCCTGGGCGAGAAGAGTCCTGGCGAGTTCAAAATTGTCGTAAAGATCCTTTGCCATACCCGGAAACTGCGAGCCCTGGCCTGGAAAAACATATGCTTTCATGCGAAAAATCAATTTTGCGCAAAGATACAACTATATGCGATAATGTAAGTTAAGCGGCACGAGAAGTCTAATTTTTCACAAATCCTCAAAACGGGCTTTCATTCATGGCAGAAAAAGACTAAATTTGCATGATTGTATATGCGCACGTACGCATAAGCGTGCGCACAGAGAAACAATAGCCAACAACAAACATTAAAATATCTACTATGGCAAACGAGAAAAAATTCATTACCTGTGACGGTAACTACGCTGCTGCCCATGTAGCATACCTCTTCAGCGAGCATGCGGCTATTTACCCTATCACCCCATCTTCGACTATGGCTGAATATGTCGACGAGTGGGCTGCACAGGGCAAGAAGAACCTCTTCGGCGAGGTCGTGAAGGTCACTGAGATGCAGAGTGAGGGTGGTGCTGCCGGCGCAGTACACGGTTCACTCCAGGCAGGTGCCCTCACCACCACATTCACCGCATCGCAGGGTCTTCTCCTCATGATTCCTAACATGTACAAGATCGCTGGTGAGCTCCTCCCATGTGTATTCAACGTATCTGCTCGTACATTGGCTTCACACGCTCTCTGTATCTTCGGTGACCACCAGGACGTAATGGCTTGTCGTCAGACAGGTTTCGCTATGTTCGCGTCTTCATCAGTACAGGAAGTTATGGACCTTACAGCTGTTCCTCACCTCGCTACTCTCGAGACAAAGGTGCCATTCGTAAACTTCTTCGATGGTTTCCGTACTTCTCACGAGTATCATAAGGTAGAGGTTATGGATATGGAAGACATCAAGGCTATCACTCCTATGGAGTATGTTGAGGACTTCCGTAACCGTGCTCTCACTCCAGAACGCCCTGTAACACGCGGTACTGCTGAGAACCCTAACGAGTTCTTCACTCACCGTGAGGCTTGCAACACATACTATGACGCTATCCCAGACGTAGTTGAGAAGTACTGCCAGAAGATCTCTGAGATCACTGGCCGCGAGTACCACTGTTTCAACTACTACGGAGCTCAGGACGCTGAGAACGTAATCATCCTCATGGGTTCTGCTTGTGAAGCTGCCAAGGAGGCTATCGACTACCTCGTATCTGAGGGCAAGAAGGTAGGTATGATCAACGTTCACCTCTATCGTCCATTCTCTGTTAAGTACCTCCTCGCTGCTGTTCCTAAGACAGCTAAGAAGATTGCTGTACTCGACCGTACTAAGGAGCCAGGTGCTGAGGGCGAACCACTCTACCTCGACGTTAAGTCTGCATTCTATGACGTAGAAAACCGTCCTGTAATCGTTGGCGGTCGCTACGGTCTCGGTTCTTCTGAGGTTACTCCAGCTAAGGTTATCTCTGTATTCAACAACCTCGAGCTCGACCAGCCTAAGAACCACTTCACAGTTGGTATCGTTGACGACGTTACTAACCTCTCTCTCCCAGCAGTTGAGGAAATGGCTCTCGGTGGCGCTTCTATCCAGGAGTGCAAGTTCTTCGGTCTCGGTGCTGACGGTACTGTTGGTGCTAACAAGAACTCAGTTAAGATCATCGGTGAGTCAACTGACAAGTACTGCCAGGCTTACTTCTCTTACGACTCAAAGAAGTCAGGTGGTTTCACTTGTTCACACCTCCGCTTCGGCGACGAGCCTATCCGCTCTACATACCAGATCACTACTCCTAACTTCGTAGCTTGCCACGTTCAGGCTTACCTCAACATGTATGACGTAACTCGTGGTATCCGCGAGAACGGTTCTTTCCTCCTCAACACTATCTTCGAGGGCGAGGAACTAGTAAACTTCATCCCTAACAAGATCAAGAAGCTCTTCGCAGAGAAGAAGATCAACGTTTACTACATCAACGCTACTAAGATTGCTCAGGAAATTGGTCTCGGCAACCGTACAAACACTATCCTCCAGTCAGCATTCTTCCGCATCTCAGAGGTTATCCCTGTAGATCTCGCTATCGA
>NZ_JBAEER010000048.1:0-8499 GCF_056207615.1 Candidatus Cryptobacteroides sp.
AACAAGGGCATAGAACAGCCTGTCTGCGTACTCCTGTCTGCCCGGAGACTTGGCTGATTTGTTATTCTCAATGATCCGATCTTCCATGATGGTAATGAATTACCATGCGAAGATCAACAATTAACAAAGACCCGTCAAGACGTCCCCGCGGAGGCGCTTACTTTCTGTTATCTTTTCTTTCCATATTGAATATGTGTCAGGGATACACTAGCGACGCCTGTCCCAAACAGGACGGTCAGTATGGCCGATGAGACGTACAGGATCCTCGCCGAAACAATAGGCGTAATCCCATACCTCGATGTTGTGATAGGTGTTGACGACCCACTTGGTGAGATTCTCCCAGTCACGGGAAATCTGAGAACGAGAAATCTTGATGCTCATAGTCCTTGCGTTTTTGATTATGATGCAAAGCTAGAGCATGCTTGTCCAATTTCGTTGGACAATACGAATAGAGAAAAAATTATTTCAAAAAATCGGTGATGATTGCCTTCGTCTCCTTGAGGTGACTGATCATAAGATGGTTCTCACCCTCGATCAGATGCAGGGTCGAATTGACATATGTGCTGTCGTACTTCTCGCTGCACCAGAGCGGAACCGTGCCGTCCTCGGTGCCATGGATGATGCACACCGGCCCCTGGAACTTCGCTGATGTTCCATAAATATCCAGCTCCTGAGAACTGAGCATGTACTCGCGTCCCACCTTGTAGAAACCGAAGCACTTGATGTATTCTGGCGGATTCTTTGGGTCGAAGCTATTCTTGAAGAAATGTCCGCCCTGACACGCCTCCTTGATCACAGAACCCGGTGCAAGCAGTATGACGGACTCCGGAGAATCGCCCTCAGATGCAAGTTCACCGGCGAGCATGCTGGCAATGACTCCGCCCTGGGAATGGCCCAGAAGGCTTATTCCGCGTACATAAGGAAGCGATTTCAGATAGTCCCATGTCGCCCTGGCCTCCTGCAGTTCTCTTGGGATAGTCATGTTCACCTTCTTTCCTTCGCTCTTTCCATGACCGCCGAAATCGATGGCGATGGAACCAATCCCATGCTCTGCAAGCTCATGCGCGATACCTGGCATAGGAGGATAATCCTTGCTGGAGAAGATTCCATGCATGAGTATCACCATCCTGCAGCTGTCGGTATCGGGATTGAAACCATCCGGAAGTACGGTCTTGGTCGCGATTCCGCCCTGGGGGCCATGTACGATATACTGCGGTGCACAGGCAGTGAGAGTGAGAACGAGCGCGATAGATGCTATGAGAAGTCTTTTCATGTTTGGTCAAGTTTATGGAGCTTATCTGTATAGTGCAATCGCGATTGCACAGAGTAGGATCACCGCCGCCATCACCGTATCGACGGCTTTCTGATGGTTGGTGAACAGGGGCTTCAGCAGTGATCCGGCAAGGAGCCACGCAAGGTTCGCGAGCGGTCCCGCGATCAGCAGCCATGCAGCCACCTTGTAGAGATCGACGAGCTTGTCGGAATACGGGAGCACGAAGGTAGAATAGACCGTCAGCTCGTAGATTATCATCTTCGCGTTGGTGAACTGGATGATGAAGCCGGATGCGAAGGTACATGAGGAATCCGCTCCCCTTTCCTTCACCTCGGTATTGAATATCACCCACGCAAGATATATCAGATATGCCGCCCCGACATATTTAAGGTACACGATATAATCGCCCAAGGCAAGGCCCACGAAATGGGCCAAGGTACTGGCAATGAGAGCCATCACACTGAATCCGCAGAGCATCCCAAGCCACATTGGCATGGACCTCTTCCTACCATGTCTGAGTGCGCAGGAAAGCGCATACAGATTGGCAGGGCCTGGAGTGTAACCCACTGCAACAATGGACAAAAGAAATGAGGCTAATAAGTGTGTCGGCATATATTTATCAAATAACGCAAAAAAAGAGAAAACTTCATAATAATTTTTCACTATATTTGTATGGTGGCTTTTTGGAGCCGGAACTTCAACCTTGAAAGAAATGAACAAGACGCAGAAGATTCTCCACATAGTCCTCGGTCTGGCCTTCGCCATCTATGTCATTGCGAGCATAGAGATGATAAGGCACGACGTCAAGATAATGAAGGCGGAGATCGATGGACTCTACAACGTGACAGACTGGCACGAGGAGGAGGAAGCAATGTTCCTTTTCGACGAGGATGACGTCCACGAAGAAACCACACAAGCCACAGAGTAACACTGGAATGAAGATCTATGTAGCAAGCAGCTGGCGCAACCAGCACTACCCTGCAGTCGTCACCGCGCTCCGCGAGGCCGGTTTCGATGTCTATGATTTCCGCAATCCAGGCGAAGGAGAGGACCCATTCAAATGGCAGTATGTCGGAGAGGATTGGATGGAATGGACACCGGAGCAGTACAGGGAGAAGCTTGAGCATCCTCGTTCGGTACGCCAGTTCGGCAATGACCTCAGAGCGATGGAAAGCTGCGACGCATGCGTACTCGTACTTCCCTGCGGAAGATCGGCCCACACCGAGGCTGGATGGTTCGCCGGACGCGGGAAGAAGGTAGTGGTTCTGATCCCTGAACGTCAGGAACCGGAGCTGATGTACAAGCTTTTCGACAGCGTTACATGCAATATTGAAGAAACTATAGCCGCTTTAGGCAAATAGATAGATAGAACTACAAACTCTAATACTATTAAGATTATGATCAATCAACCAACCGTGAAGCTCGGTATCGTAGGCGTTAGCCGCGACTGCTTCCCTATCACCCTCACCCAGGCTCGTCTTGCTGCTATCATGGCAGAGGTTAAGGCTGCTGGTCTTCCAGAGGTTTACGATTGTCCTGTTACAATCGAGAACGACGTTGACACCTACAAGGCTCTTGACTGGGCTAAGGCAAATGGCATCACCGCTGTCTGCATGTCCCTGGGTAACTTCGGTCCTGAGGGTCCTACTACCTTGTTCATCCAGAAGTTCGGTGGTCCAGCAATGGTACTCGCAGCTAAGGAGGAAGGCAAGGCTAACCTCGCTAACGATCGTGGTGACGCTCTCTGCGGTGTCCTCAACTTCTCATACAGCGTAGGTCTCCGTCGCCTCAAGGTATACATCCCTGAGTATCCTAACGTAACTCCTGCAGAGGCAGTTAAGGAGCTCGCTGACTTCCGCAACATCGCTCGCGTAGTCATCGGCGTGAAGAACCTCAAGGTTATCGGCTTCGGTCCACGTCCTTGGGACTTCCTCGCTTGCAACGCACCTATCCAGCCAATGTACGATCTCGGCATCGAGGTTCAGGAGAACTCTGAGCTTGACCTCAAGAAGGCATTCGACGAGACTGCTTGCAAGACCGCAGAGATCGATGCTGTTGCTAAGGACATGGAGGCTGAGCTCGGTCCACAGCGTAACACCTATCCTGAGATCATCCGCAAGATGGCTCAGCTCGAGGTTACTCTCATGGATTGGTACAACAACCAGAAGGGTGGTTCTCAGTTCGCAGTATTCGCTAACAAGTGCTGGCCAGCATGGCAGCCTATCTTCGAGTTCGAGCCTTGCTACGTAAACTCACGCCTCACTGGTCGTGGTATTCCTGTAGCTTGCGAGGTTGACCTCTACGGTGCACTCTCTGAGTACATGGCAGAGCTCGCAACCGAGAAGCCAGCTACCCTCCTCGACATCAACAACTCTGTTCCAGCAGACGTTATCCCTGCAGGCGCAAGCCTCGCTGGCGCTGACCTCAAGGACCTCTACATGGGCTTCCACTGCGGTAACACTTGCTCTTCATGCATGAAGGACTGCAAGATCAAGTACCAGCTCATCCAGGCTCGTCTCATGAGCCCAGATATCACCAAGGGTACTCTCGAGGGCCAGATCAAGCCAGGTAAGTCTACCATGTTCCGTCTCCAGTCAAACTCTGACTCTAAGCTCGTTTCTTACATCGCACAGGGTGAGTTCCTCGATGTAGATCCTTGCTCATTCGGCGGTATCGGTATCCACGCTATCCCAGGCTTCGCTCGCTTCTATCGCCACGTCCTCGTTGGCAAGCACTTCCCTCATCACGGTGCTTATGCATTCGACCACTGCGGTAAGGTGCTCTTCGAGGCTCTCAAGATGCTCGGCGTTGAGGACATCAACACTCCTCTTCCAGCAGGTCAGCTCTATCCAGGCGAGAATCCATTCGCAATCTAATCGAATTCTTCGCATACAGAAGAGGCCGTCCCTTTTTCGGGTCGGCCTCTTTTTATACCCCCGCTGCTGCCGCAGCTTCGTTTCGATGGGCGTCCCACTACGTTCGGATAGGTGCCGCAACTGCTTTCGAAGGGTGTCTCCGTGTGTGCTGGTGTCTCTGTGCGTGCGGCGGAAGGATTAGGCAAGGAAATCGGCGACTCGCTTGTGATATTCTTCAGGATGGACGAATATGGTCTTGGCATGGCCGACGCCCTCGACTTTCCAGAGTTCCTTGCGGCCGTTGAGCTTGCATGCATGGAGTGAGCACGCCATCCAATATGGGACCGTAGTATCTTTGGTTCCGTGGATGAAGAGCATAGGAACCGTACTCTGAGAGACAGTCTTGATAGGCTTCACCATCGATGGGAACCATACCAGACGCACCGCATTGACCAGGCCGAAGCCGAAAGCACCGAGCATGCCGGGCATGTGCATATGATAGAACTGATCCACGATCTCGCTATGCAGGGATGAGTATCCGCAGTCCTCGACGACCTCGGTGACGTGCTCATTCAGGGAGCAGAGCATCGCAGTCGCCGCGCCCATGGACACTCCGTGGAGAACAAGATGCTTCTTCGCAGCCTCCGGGTAGAGTTCAATAGCCTTCTCTATCCACATCGCGCAGTCCTCCTTCTCCTGGAATCCCATCTGGGTTGCATCTCCCTCGCTGTCTCCATGGTGTTCCCAGTTCGGAATCAGCACATCGTATCCCATCTCGAGGTACATCTTCGAGTAAGGCATCATCTGGAGAGCGCATCCGTTCTGGCCATGGAGAAGCAGAACCACTCCGTTGCTATCCTTGCCAGGAGCAGTGTGGTATGCCGTGACCCTATGATGGTCCTTGTTGGTAAGAGCAATCTTCTGGTAGGTCGCATCAGGATTGGGTGCAGCGCCGGTCTGGTCGCATACGTTCTCCCTGATCCACCCGGTGATACCTGGGCAGCTCTTTTCCATTTTCTCCATGTAGGCCTCGCTGAACTTGCCGAGCGGGTCCTTGAAGACCATTTTCCTATTGGCGTGAAAACCTATGACCAAGCTGACCGCGAGTATCGCCACCAGCACGAGAATTATTATCAATGCAGTTGTATTCATACAACAAAGATAATCTATCTCGTGCCTTTTTGGTATAAAAAACATCGATTTCTACATCGGCATATTGCCGTGCTTCTTCGGAGGATTGCTCTGATTCTTGTTGCGGCAGCACTCGAGAGCCTTGATGATGGCCTTGCGGGTATCGGAAGGCTGGATGATGTCATCCACATAGCCGAGCTCGGCAGCGCGATACGGATTCGCGAACTTCTCCTCGTATTCCTTGATACGTGCGTCGAGAGTCTCCGCTGGCTCCTTGCGGTAGAGTATGCTGACCGCTCCCTTCGCACCCATAACTGCAATCTCCGCGCTTGGATATGCAAGGTTGATGTCGGCACCGATCTGCTTCGAATTCATCACGATGTACGCTCCGCCGTAAGCCTTCCTGGTGATGAGGGTGATCTTAGGAACCGTAGCCTCCGCGAACGCATATACTATCTTCGCACCATGACGGATGATACCGGCATGCTCCTGCCTGATTCCCGGAAGGAAGCCAGGAACGTCCTCAATCGCCACGAGAGGAATGTTGAAGCAGTCGCAGAACTGTATGAAGCGCGCAGCCTTGTCGCTTGCGTCGATGTCGATGGCACCGGCAAGGTACGCAGGCTGGTTCGCGACGAAACCGACGGTCCTACCGGCCATGCGTCCGAAACCCACCACGATGTTCTTCGCGAAGTCCGGCTGTATCTCGAAGAAATACTGCTGATCGCATATCGGTTCGATGATGTCCTTGATATTGTATGGAATGTTCGGATTCGCAGGTACGACATTGTCGAGCTCATGGCACTCGCGGGCGACATCGTCTGATGCCGGACGGACAGGCGCATCCTCCATGTTGTTGGAAGGGAGGAAACCGACCATCTCGCGTATGGTCATCAGACACTCCTCGTCGTCATGGCACACGAGCGAACATACACCCGATTCCTCGGAATGAACCCTCGCACCGCCGAGAGTCTCCTTGTCGCAGTCCTCGTCGGTGACCTGCTTCACGACGTTCGGTCCCGTCACGAACATCTGGCTCTCCTGGTCTACCATGAGGATGAAGTCGGTGAGTGCAGGAGAATAGCATGAGCCACCGGCACATGGTCCCATGATTGCGCTGATCTGAGGAATCACGCCGGAGGACATCACGTTCCTGCGGAAGATCTCGGCAAAGCCGGTGAGGCTCTCGACGCCCTCCTGGATTCGTGCTCCACCGGAGTCATTGAGACCGATAATAGGTGCTCCACACTTGAGAGCCATGTCCTGCATCTTCGCAATCTTCCTTGCGTTCGCAGCACTGAGCGAGCCGCCGAGCACGCTGAAGTCGAAGGCATATACGAAGACATTCCTGCCATCTATCTTACCGTATCCGCATACAACTCCGTCGCCTGCAATCCTCTTGTTTTCCATTCCGAAGTTCGTGCAGTTGTGCTTCACGAACCTGTCCACCTCGACGAAGCTTCCCTTATCGAGAAGTATGTCAATCCTCTCATATACGCTCAGTTTCTTATTCTCCATTTCCGTATATTTTCGTCATTTTGGATGCCATTTTCCTATTTCTAGGCATCCATTCATTATTATAACAAAATTGTTATTATAATAACTATTTTGTTTATGTCTTTATCTTACAATATCCTTCAATGTTTTCCTAAACTATTCCTTTAAGAAAACTCTATTCTCCTACTCCGAAGCACTCCCGTCTTCGAACTTGAGCGAGATCAGTACCTGATCCGCCATAACGTTATCCCCCTCGGAGCAGTTCACACTCTCCACGACGCAGTCTCTCGAAGCCTCTATACCACTCTGCATCTTCATAGCCTCAAGCACGATCAGGGTCTCCCCCTTGCTCACCTTCTGGCCCGGCTCCACGAGAAGCCTGATGACCTTCGAAGGCATAGGGGCAGTGATCTTGTCGTTAGGTCTGTCGAGAGAAGACTTGCGGCGCATCCTCATATACTTGGCCTCCGAATCGAGCATGTCTATGTCGTAGACCGAATAGTTCAGACTGACGCTGTAGTGCTTGCTCCCGTTCTCGTGCACCACGAAAGGATTGTACGAAGTACCCTTGTGAAGGATGGAACACTGTCCGCTGGTGAACATGCACACATCGATGTTGTAGACCTTTCCGTCCACATCAATGCTGACCTTGTTCCCGTCCTTGGAAAGGAGCGTCACTTCCGCGAGCCTGTCGCCTATCTTTATGTCCATAGTTATCTTTCTTTTTTTGGTTAGCGACCCAGCCGCAGCCGAGCCATATCCGGTCAGACACGAAGCACTCCCTTCTGGAGTCCGAATGCACGCCAGCGGCTGAGCGCCGAACTGCTGTCCTGAATCTCCGCCGAGTTCTCCTCGTAGTTCATCAGGTAGTCCATGTATGCAGCGATGACTGCTATGTCCTCGGAATCCGTGTGGTATCCGCTGCGCTTGCGGAGTCGCTCGCGGTTGGTCTCGATGAACGAGGTATCATAGCAGCCCTTCTTGAACTGAGGGACGTCAATGATTCTGCGCAGATAGCGAATGTTGGTCACCAAGCCGATGACCTTGTACTCATAGAGTGCGCGGCGCATCCTCTCGATCGCATACTCGCGCTTTGTCGCCCAGACGATGAGCTTGCCGATCATAGGGTCATAATGGACAGGAATCTCATATCCCTGGTATACGGACGAGTCGATCCTGATTCCCTTTCCCTGCGGCTCGATAAGCTGGTGGATCAGGCCTGGCGATGGTCGGAAATCATTGTCGGTGTCCTCTGCGCAGATACGGCACTCGATCGCATGTCCCCTCTGACGTATGTCCTCCTGGCGGTAGCACAGCGGCTCACCGGCCGCAATCCTGATCTGCTGCTTCACGAGGTCTATACCGCACACCTCCTCGGTGATAGGATGCTCGACCTGAAGCCTGGTGTTCATCTCGAGGAAATAGAAATTCCCATGCTTGTCGACCAGGAACTCGATGGTACCGGCTCCGACATAGCCTACGTGCTTCGCAGCCGCAACCGCAGCTGCACCCATCTTCGCGCGAATCTCGTCGCTGATGAACGGGCTCGGGCTCTCTTCCACTATCTTCTGATGGCGGCGCTGCACCGAGCACTCACGGTCGAAGAGATGGATCACGTTTCCGTGCTTGTCGCCGAGTATCTGGAACTCGATGTGGTGCGGAGACTCGACGAACTTCTCGATGTACACGGTACCGTCGCCGAATGACGAGATGGCCTCGGAGCGCGCCGCCTCGCACATCGAA
>NZ_JBAEER010000049.1:0-12193 GCF_056207615.1 Candidatus Cryptobacteroides sp.
CTGCTGGAGGATATCCTCCTCGAGCCTCGAGACGACGATGTCACCGTTCCTGTCGCGGAGAAGCTCACCGTTCATCGGGATAGGCTTTCCTTCAGGAGAACCGATACCGATGGTGAACACCCTGATTCCAAGTTCCGCAGCCTGGGCCGCTGCCGCAACCGGATCGTCCTCGTGGTTCTCACCGTCTGTGATGACGATGATCGCACGGCTCTTCTCGCTCTGGGCGCTGAAGCTGCGAATCGCGGTATTGATGGCCGCTCCCAGCGCTGTTCCCTGGACAGGCACGGACTCGGTGGATGTGGTTCCCATGAACATCTTCGCCGACACGTAGTCAGTTGTGATCGGAAGCTGTACGAAAGGCTCTCCAGCAAAGACGATGAGACCGATACGGTCACCGTTGAGCCTGTCCACAAGACGCGAGAGCGCCAGCTTCGCCCTGTCGAGTCGGTTAGGTGAATAGTCCTCGGCCAGCATGGAGTTGGACACGTCAAGACATATCATGATCTCGACTCCCTTTGTCTTGTGTTCCTTGAGCTTGGCTCCGATCTGCGGACGTGAGAGACCGATCACGAAGAAGAAGAATGCGAGCGAGAAAATGCTCAACCTTACCCATCCCTTCGCCGAAGAGACGGACGGCATGAGCCTGCTGACCTGCTCAGGATCGCCGAACTTCGCGAGACGCCTGCTGCGAAGCCTGCGCATCAGCGCATACACGATGAAGAATACCGGGATGAGCAGTATCAGGAGAAGAAAATCAGCTTGTGCAAAATTCAACATATCTCTTCCCTCCTATGGCAATCTTCTGAGGAAAAGGTCGATTCCGAGCGCCAGCAGCAGGCAGATGAGCGCCGCTACCGCATACCTGGTGAAAAGTTCCTTGTAGATAGGGAAACTGTCCACGGTGGTCTTCGCCTTCTCCATCTTGTTAATCTCGCCGTAGATCTCCGCGAGCTTCGTGTTGTCCGTAGCCCTGAAGTACTTTCCGCCGGTCGCATCCGCGATGCCCTGGAGAAGTTCCTCGTCGATCTCGACTTCTATGTTCTGTACTTCCGGTCCCCAAGGGGTCATGACCGGATATGGCGCGGTGCCTCTTGCACCCACACCTATGGTATACACCCTGATTCCGTAGGTCTGAGCGATCTCGGCTGCGGTCTGCGGGGTGATCTCGCCCATGTTGTTCACACCGTCGGTGAGCAGGATCACGACTCGGCTCTTGGCGTCCGAATCCTTCATCCTGGCCACGGCTGTCGCGAGTCCGTTTCCGATTGCGGTACCATCCTCGATAAGGTCGGTCTGCACTTCCTTCATCATGTTGATGAGGGTCGCACGGTCGGTGGTGAGAGGACACTGGGTGTAGCTCTCGCCAGCGAACACGACTATTCCCATCCTGTCGTAAGGACGCTGCGAGATGAACTCAATGGCGATGTCCTTTGCCGCACTTAGGCGGTCAGGCTTGAAGTCGCGTGCGAGCATACTCGACGACACGTCCATCGCGAGTACGATGTCGATTCCCTCCGTGTCTATCCTCTCGAGCTCCTCGGAAGAGCGCGGACGGGCGATGGCAACTATGATAAGGGCAATCGCAGCCGTCTTCAGGACGAATGGCAGATGCCTGGTCGCCGCCATCAGGGAAGTATCGGTCTTCTTCCACGGCACTATGGTGGAAACCCTCATGTGAGGCTTCCTGCCGCATAGCTCGAGATAGAGATAATGCGCCACCAGAAGCAGCGGAATCACCTCCAACCAGAGCAGACCGGGATATTCGAAAAACATTTGTCTTCCTCCTTAGTTTACATGTTCATTCTTCCCCGCGGCAGCCTCGTCCTCGACTTCCACCTGGTAGGTAGAGGTCACGAAACGCACTGCGAGCGGGATGACTCCGGAATTCTCCTCGCGGTCAGCCGCATGCTTGGCGAACTTCACGAAGTCGGCTCTTTCGAAGAGATCCTTGAGCGGAGCCTTCAGCTCGTCAGGGACATCGGTACCCTTGAGGGCATCGAAAAGCTCCTGAGTAGTCATCTCCATCGCCGAGATGCCGTAACGGGCGTCGATATATCCGCGAAGTGCATCGGTGACGCCAGAATAGAAGGCCTTCTGCTGCGAAGGCTCCCAGAACTTGTCACCACGCCACTTGTCGATTTCTCGGAGCGCCACGATATGGGCAGGCTCCTTGCGTGCTGCTTCCTCTCCGGCCCTCTTCCTGCGCTGGCGTATGATCAGCCATGCCGCAAGGGCAATGAGCCCGCCGATGAGGACCGCCGCGAGAATATATGGGAGTACCTCCCTGAAGGTGACAGGATAGCGTACCTGATCCTTGATCTCATGCACCACGAAGGTCGCGGTATCCACCGGAATGGTGGTCACCACGAGCTGGTTCGCCGAGTAGGTCAGCGTATCCACGACACCGTCCGGAGCCCATCTCACCATGAAGATGCCCGGAAGGTCGTGCAATCCCTCCTCGAAGGAGGTGATGACCATGTAGGCCTCCAGGTCCATGGTTTCCGGCATGCCCTTTCCCTGCTTGTGCACGCTGACCGTGTCCATCTGCCATGGCCTGACGACCTCGACGTTCCTGCTGAGGGTGTCCTTCCAATCCGGGAGGAGCAGCCTCGTGCCCTTAGGAACGTTGTTCAGTCGCACGCCATATCTGAGCTGGTCTGCGATCAGCACCGAATCCCTCTGCTGCATAGGCCTGAGGAAAGCACCGTCGGCTACGCTCTTCTCGCGGTCGCGCGCGAAAAGCATGGTCGGCAGGCACAGGAGCACCGCAAATATCTTGATAAAGCTTTTCATCTATCGTTTCTGAAAAAATGTCATCAGACCCTTGACATAGTCCTGGTCCGTAGCGATCTTGACGCTGTCTATGCTGTACTTCATCAGCATCTTCGAAGTCGCCTTGTCGACGTCATCGAACCACTGGGCATAGCTTCGTCTCATCTTCGCCGACGAAGTGTTGACCCATGCCGTACGTCCGGTCTCGGAATCCTTCACGTTCACCAGACCGACGTCAGGGATCTCCCTCTCCCTCGGGTCATAGACCTCGATCATGGAGATGTCGTGCCTGTTCACGGCCACCTTCAGCGCATCCTCATACTTCGGATTGCACTCCGAATCGACGTCGATCAGGTCGGAGAGCACGAAGGCCGTGCACTTCTTCTTGATTGCGTTCGTAAGGTACCTCAGAGCCTCACCGACATCTGTCCCGTCGGACTCGGGAGTGTACTCCACGACCTCACGGATGATGTGCAGGAGATGGCTGCGGCCCTTCTTCGGCGGTATGAACTTCTCGACCTTGTCGCTGAACAGCAAGGCACCGACCTTATCGTTGTTGATGATGGCGGAGAAAGAGAGCACCGCGGCGATCTCGGCGATGAGGTCGCGCTTGTTCTGGGAGGTGGTTCCGAAGAGACCCGAGCGGCTGACGTCTATCAGCAGCATCACGGTCATCTCCCTCTCCTCCTCGAAGACCTTGACGTAAGGAGCACTCAGACGCGCGGTGACGTTCCAGTCCATATTGCGCACGTCGTCCCCCCACTGGTACTCTCTCACCTCGCTGAAGGTCATACCCTTGCCCTTGAAGGCGGAGTGGTACTCTCCGGCGAAGACCTGGTGCGAGAGCGCCCTGGTCCTGATCTCTATCTTCCTGACCTTCTTCAGCAGGTCGTTTGTTGTCTGTCCGCTCATCTATTAAGGAACCTCGACCGCATTGATTATTTCGGCAATGATCTGCTCCGTGGTCACGTTCTCAGCCTCAGCCTCGTATGTGAGACCGATCCTGTGGCGAAGCACCTCGTTACATACCGCACGAACATCCTCCGGAATCACATAGCCACGTCTCTTGATGAAGGCATAAGCCTTTGCTGCCATCGAGAGCGAGATGCTGGCACGTGGAGACGCACCGTATGAGATGAGATTCTTGAGCTTGCCGAGACCATACTCCTCAGGAGTTCTGGTCGCGAATACGATATCCACGATGTAACGCTCGATCTTCTCGTCCATATAGACCTCACGCACGAGCTTGCGGGCACGTACGATGTCCTCCGGCTTGAGGATGGCGTTCGCCTTAGGGAACTCTCCGGTATTGTTCATCCTGACGATGAGCTTCTCCTCCTCCTTCTTAGGGTAAGTCACCACGACCTTGAGCATGAAACGGTCCATCTGGGCCTCTGGAAGAGGATATGTACCCTCCTGCTCGATAGGGTTCTGGGTTGCCATCACGAGGAATGGCTCAGGAAGCTTGAAGGTCTCGTCGCCGATGGTGACCTGGCGCTCCTGCATGGCCTCGAGAAGGGCCGACTGCACCTTCGCAGGGGAACGGTTGATCTCATCCGCGAGCACGAAGTTCGCGAAGACCGGTCCCTTCTTGATCTGGAAGGTCTCCGACTTCTGGGAGTAGATCATGGTACCGATGAGGTCCGCCGGAAGGAGGTCAGGGGTGAACTGTATACGGCTGAACTTCGCATCCACTGCAGATGCAAGAGTATTGATAGCCAATGTCTTCGCAAGACCGGGAACACCTTCGAGAAGGATGTGGCCGTTGGCGAGCAGACCGATCATGAGGTTCTCGATGAGAGATTTCTGGCCGACGATGACCTTGTTCATCTCCATCGTAAGCAGGTCCACGAAAGAGCTTTCCTGCTGGATCCTGTCATTCAATTCTTTGATGTTGACGCTGTCCATTTATCTTTATTTTTGGTATTTTTGCAAATCTAAAAAAGTCAGCAAATTTAATAATTTATGCGATATATCATCAGGCTCTCATACGACGGTTCAGCATACTGCGGCTGGCAGATCCAGCCGAGCGCCGTCACCGTCCAGGGCGAGGTCGAGAGATGCCTCTCAACTCTCCTTGGGACAAGCATTTCCGTCACAGGTGCGGGAAGGACGGATACGGGCGTGAACGCGGTCAACTACGTACTTCACTTCGACGTTGAGGGAAATCTTCCTATGGAGCCGGAGCAACTTGCCTACAAACTAAATGCCATTCTGCCCCTGAAAACAGTGGTACATGAGCTCGTCCCTGCGCCCGTGATACCTCGCCCCGAGGACGGATCGTTCAGCCAGGACTGGCACGCCCGCTACAGCGCAGTCAGCAGGGAGTACCACTACTTCATCCATCAGGGCAAGGATCCCTTCGTCAGCGGATGGTCCTGGTGGTGCAGGTATCCCCTCGACATGGACAGGATGAACGAGGCATGCAGATACCTCCTCGGAGAGCATGATTTCAGCTGCTTCGAGAAGACCGGCGGCAACAACAAGACCTCGATTTGCACGATATTTGATGCACGCTGGGAGCATTACGTCCCCACCCATGTCGGAGTGCTCGGATATCCTGACCAGGGCTATCTCGTATTCACCGTCAGGGCGAACCGCTTCCTTCGGAACATGGTCCGCGCAATCGTAGGATCCATGGTCGAGGTAGGCCGCGGCAGGAAAGATCCGGAGTGGTTCGCGGAGCTCGTGGACAAGGGCACGAGATGCGATGCGGGCGAATCCGTACCGGGTCACGCATTATTTCTCAACAAAGTTGAGTATTGACAAGGTTTATTGACAATTTTTCGCTAATTTCGCGGGATTTAAAAACGAAATAAAACAAACGAGATATGTTTACACTTCTTCAGGCAGACACACTCGCCACTGCAGCCGCTGCAGAGGCTGTTCCACAGCAGGAGCTCACCCTTTCACTCATTGACATGTGCACCAAGGGTGGTTGGCTCATGATCGTACTCCTCCTCCTTTCAGTTATCGCAATCTACCTCTTCGCAAAGAAGTTCTGGATGATCCGCAGGGCCGCCAACGTCGACAAGCGCTTCCTCCAGGAGGTCCGCGACCTCATCCACGAGGGCAAGATCAAGGCTGCGACCAAGCGTTGCGAGGAATATGATTCTCCTGTCGCTCGCCTCGTCGAGAAGGGCATCGAGAGAATCGGCCGTCCACTCTCTGACATCCAGACCGCAGTAGAGAACACTGCCAACGTCGAGGTACAGCGCCTCGAGAAGGGTCTTCCTTACCTCGCGATGATTTCCGGAGGTGCTCCTATGATCGGATTCCTCGGTACCGTGACCGGTATGATCAAGGCCTTCTTCAACATGGCCCAGGCAGGCAACAACATCGACATCGCACTCCTCTCGAGCGGTATCTACCAGGCAATGGTGACCACCGTCGGCGGTCTTGCAGTCGGTATCATCGCATACTTCGCATACAACTACCTCACCGCGAAGGTGTCAGACGTAGTATTCCAGATGGAGAACAGCACCATCGAGTTCATGGATATGCTCAACGAGCCAGCAGAGAACAAGTAAGATGATCAAGAGAAGCACAAAAGTAGATGCCGGATTCTCGATGTCGTCCATGACTGACATCGTCTTCCTGCTCCTCATCTTCTTCCTGGTGACTTCGACGCTCGTCAACCCCAACGCGTTGAAGCTCCTCCTCCCGAAGAGCACGGGACAGGTTGCGGCCAAGGCTACGGTGTCCGTGTCGGTCAAGGACTGGCACAACGGCACATACTCATACCATGTGAACGGAAACCAGACTCCGATCATGTTCAACCAGGTCGAGGACGAGCTCATCGAACTCCTCCAGACCGAGGATGACCCTACCTTCTCGATCTATGCGGACGAGACCGTCCCTGTGAAGGAAGTCGTCGCCCTCATGAACATCGCAAAGAGAAACCACTACAAGGTCATAATGGCCACATCACCGGAATAATAGATGGATTACAGGGAACAGAGAAAGAAGCAGGAGAAGAACTCCAGACTGACGGGCATCGTGGTCACGGTGGCCGCTCACGTCGTGGTTCTCAGCGTAGGCGCATTCTCCGGCCTCAAGTACATCTACCCACCACCTGAGGAAAAGAGCATCCTCATCGAGTTCGAGCAGGAATCCGTCCAGGATCCGCTCAGGGCGCAGAGCAGCACCCAGCCGAGGGCTCTCGACGCCGACCCGACCCAGCCTATCAACCTCGTCAAGCGTTCCGAGGCCCAGCTCGAAGGGACCAGGGCCAATGAGGCTCCGGAGGCGACGGTAGGTCCTGACGGTGACGTGGAAGTTCCGGAGCCACCACGTGAGAAGGAGATCAACAGGAGAGCTCTCTTCCACGCGGCGGACAACAAGACAGACAAGGATACGCTGGCTCCTCAGACCAGCACCCAGACCAGCGACAAGCTCAGCGCAGGACATGCTTCGGGCAACGCCAAGACCGGAAAGACTGTCGGCGAGCCTAACGCAAGGCTCAAGGGAAGGACAGTCCTCGGAGGACTCAAAAGCCCAGGCTACGCAGTCGAGCGCGAGGGTATCGTCGTGGTTCAGATTTGGGTAAACAACTACGGAGAGGTCACCAGGGCCATCGCCGGAGCTGAGGGAACGACAGTAACTGACAAGACCCTTTGGGCCGCAGCGAGAAGTGCCGCCATGAGCACACATTTCAACATGGCAGCGGACGCTCCGGTACTCCAGGAGGGCACGATCACATATAATTTCAAACTCAAGTAGAATAAGAGTACTCTATTCAATTCACTTTTTAAAAGATTGCCGTGAGGCAAAAAGACAATGGAAAACAACAACGAAAAGGTGCGCAGGCCAAGGATTAGCCGCAGCACCAGCGGTTCTGAGAACAGGACCTACGGCGAGCGCCGTAACTACAACAACGAAGGTCGCAGCTTCGGCGGTGAGCGCAGAAGCTACAGCAGCAACGGCGAGAGCCGCAGCTATGGTGACCGCAAACCATCTTATGGCGAGCACCGCTCATTCAACGGCGGCGAGCGCAGAAGCTACAACAGCAACGGTGAGGGACGCAGCTATGGTGACCGCAAGCCTTCTTACGGCGAGCACCGCTCATTCAACGGCGGCGAGCGCAGGAGCTACAACAGCAACGGCGAAGGACGCAGCTACGGCGACCGCAAGCCTTCTTACGGCGAGCACCGCTCATTCAACGGCGGCGAGCGCAGGAGCTACAACAGCAACGGCGAGGGACGCAGCTATGGCGACCGCAAGCCTTCATTCGGCAGGGGCGGCAACAACCGTGGCGGCAAGCCATTCGGAAGGAAGCCTTTCAACAGGACCATCGACGCGGCTACCGCTGGCATCAACAAGATGATCAGCGATCGTCCACAGCTTGATGCAGACCTCTATTCAGACAACGACATCGTAAACATTCCTATCAAGAACGAAGTACGCCTCAACAAGTACATCGCGAACTCAGGTATCTGCTCACGCAGGGAGGCTGACAACTACATCCTCGCAGGTGTGGTCACCGTCAACGGAGAAGTGGTTACCGAGCTCGGAAGCAAGGTGAACGTCATCACCGACGACATCCGCTTCAACGGCGAGAGGCTCAAGGGCGAGGAGAAGGTATACATCGTGATGAACAAGCCTAAGGGCTATGTCACCACTGCAAGCGACCCTCACGCAGAGAAGACCGTGATGGAGCTCCTCAAGGGCTGCAACACCAGGGTATTCGCAGTAGGTCGCCTCGACAAGAACACCACCGGCGTGCTCATGTTCACCAACGACGGCGAGATCGCAGAGAAGCTTACCCATCCTTCTTACGACAAGAAGAAGATCTACCAGGTGAGCCTCGACCACGACCTCAAGCAGGAAGATTTCGACAAGATCATGGCTGGCGTGACCCTTACCGACGGTGAGGTTGCGGCAGACGATCTCCAGTATATCGACGAGAACGACAAGCGCAAGCTCGGTATCGAGATCCACTCAGGAAAGAACCGCATCGTTCGTCGTATCTTCGAGAGCCTCGGCTACGAGGTCAAGGGACTCGACCGCGTCTATTTCGCAGGTCTTACCAAGAAGGGCATCAAGCGTGGTGGCTGGCGCTACCTCACAGAGGGAGAGACCAACATCCTCAGAATGGGAGCTTACAGGTAATGGCTGAAGAAAAGAAACATCGCGCAGGTTTCGTAAACATCGTAGGTAACCCCAACGTCGGCAAGTCAACATTGATGAACGCCCTCGTCGGGGAACGCCTTTCGATAGTGACCTCCAAGGCTCAGACAACCAGGCACAGGATCATGGGCATCGTCAACGGTGACGACTACCAGATCGTGTACTCGGACAAACCTGGCATCCTCCAGCCCAACTACAGGCTCCAGCAGAGCATGATGAACTTCGTCGTCGAAGCTCTCGGCGACGCCGACATCATTCTCTATGTGACCGACACGGTGGAGAAGGGCGACAAGAATGCCGAATATATCGAGAAGCTCAGCCGCATCGACTGTCCTGTCGTGCTCGTGATCAACAAGATCGACATCAGCACCCAGGAGAAGGTGATGGAGCTCATGCAGTGGTGGAAGGAGCAGCTTCCCAAAGCCATCATATATCCCGCATCGGCGCAGGAGAAGTTCAACCTTGACAACATCCTCGACGCAATCGTGAGCAGGCTTCCGGTCGCACCGCCATGGTACGACAAGGAGACTTTCACCGACAGGAACATGAGGTTCTTCGCGTCGGAGATCATCCGCGAGAAGATCTTCCTCAACTACAGCCAGGAGATTCCTTACAGCTGTCAGGTCGAGATCGAGGAATTCAAGGAGGGCAAGGAGCGCTATGACATCCGTGCCATAATCTATGTGATGCGCGACTCCCAGAAGGGAATCATCATCGGCAAGGGCGGTGCTTCGCTCAAGAAGGTGGGTACCGAGGCACGCATCGACATGGAAGACTTCTTCCAGACCAAGGTGTTCCTCAGCCTCTATGTCAAGGTCGACACCGACTGGAGGGAGAACAAGAAGGAGCTCAAGCGCTTCGGCTACGAATATTAAGGCGCATCAGCGCCGCATCGAAGTGTGCGAGACTATCGTCGAGCCACGGAGATGCCCGCTGGAACGAAGTGAAAGCGGCATGCCCCTCGGGGCGGCTGCGAAGCAGCGGGGGTAATAAAGATACCGAAGGTATCCATTTTTACGGGTACCAAAGGTGGAACTAAGAACAAATACCCTGTAAAGGCCGAAGGCCGACAGTAAGTCCCTTCCCCGAGGGAAGGGATTTAGGGATGGGGTAACGTGGGTATCCATTTTTACGGGTACCAAAGGTGGAACTAAGAACTAATGTTGAAGTAAAAATGGATATTGAAGATCAGGACCTCCCAGTAGAGGAAATAGACGAGACCTCGGGAGAAGAAGCCGTCTCCAATGCCAAGGAAGGCAGGTTTGACAAGCTTCTTGACGTAAACAGCAGAAAGTACAAGCTTTCCGGAATGTTCAAGGAGTGGTTCCTGGACTATTCGTCTTATGTGATCCTGCAGAGGGCCGTGCCACACATCGTGGACGGTCTCAAGCCGGTGCAGAGACGCGTTCTCCAGGCCATGTTCGTCAACGACGACGGCACGCTCACCAAGGCGGCCAAGGTCGTTGGCCAGGTCATGGCGTACCATCCACATGGTGACCAGTCAATCTTCGGAGCACTCGTCCAGCTCGGTCAGAAGAACCTGCTCATAGACACCCAGGGTAACTGGGGTAACATCATCACGGGCGACTCCAACGCAGCCGGCCGATACATCGAGTGCCGACTCTCGAAGTTCGCCAAGGAGGTGGTGTTCAACCCTAAGACCACCAACTTCATGAAGACCTATGACGGAAAGCTCGACGAGCCGGTCGAGCTTCCTGTCAAGTACCCTCTCCTGCTCGCACAGGGAGCCGAGGGTATCGCAGTCGGACTTGCATCGAAGATACTCCCGCACAACTTCAACGAACTCATCGACGCATCCATCGCCATCCTCGAGGACAAGCCGTTCGAGCTCTACCCGGACTTCCCGACCGGAGGTTTCGTGGACTGCAGCAAGTACAACAACGGCCGCAGAGGTGGCGTCGTGAAGGTGCGTGCCAAGATCGAGAAGATCGACAAGAACACCATCGAGATCACCGAGGTGCCTTTTGGCAAGACCACCGGAAACCTCTGCGACTCCATCCTCAAGGCCAAGGACAAGGGAAAGATCAAGATCAGGAAGATAGACGACCTCACCACCAAGGTAGCGAAGATCGTCATCCACCTCCCTAACGACGTCTCCCCGGACAAGACCATAGACGCGCTCTACGCATTCACCGACTGCGAGGTCTCCATCTCGCCTAACGCCTGCGTGATCGTAGACCACAAGCCTGAATTCCTCGGCGTGGACGACGTCCTCAGGTATGACACCGAACACACCAAGTACCTCCTCGGATGGGAACTCCAGATCCGTCTGGACGAGCTCACCCGCGACTGGCACTACAACTCGCTTGAGAAGATCTTCTTCGAGAACAGGGTCTACAAGCTCCTCGAGAACGACTCAGCCCGCACATGGGAAGAGCAGCTCAACGACGTGTTCGCAAGGATGAAGGAATTCCAGAGCCTCCTCCGCAAGGAGATTGTGATGGACGACATCCTCAAGCTCGTGGAGAAGCCTGTAAGGAAGATTTCCAAGTTCGATGCAAAGGCAATGGAGGACAAGCTCAAGGGCATCGAGAAGGAGATGGCACAGGTACAGTACGACCTCGACCACCTCGTGAGGTACACGATCAACTGGTTCAAGAGCCTCAAGAAGAAATATGGCGAGGCGTTCCCACGTCGCACCGAGGTCACAAGCTTCGAGTCCATCGCAGCGACAAAAGTCGTAAGCAACAACGCGAAGCTCTACGCAAACCTCGCTGCCGGCTTCGTCGGAACCAACCTCAAGAGAGAGGACAATGGTGAGTATATCTGCGACTGTTCTGACCTCTCCGAGATCATCGTCATCGGCAAGGACGGAAAGTACAAGATCACCAAGGTCACCGAGAAGAACTACTACGGAAACGACCTTCTCTACGTCGGCGTGTTCGACAGGAACGACACCAGGACCATATACAACTGTATATATAAGGACGGCGAGACCGGCATCAGCTATGCCAAGAGATTCGCTGTCACATCTGTTACCAGAGACAAGGAGTACGATATCACCACAGGAACGCCTGGCAGCAAGATACTCTGGTTCACTGCGAACCATAACGGAGAGGCAGAGAGCGTGAGGATTCGTCTTCGTCCTCGTCCGAAGCTCAAGAAGCTTACTGACGACTACGATTTCTCCACCCTCGCGATCAAGGGAAAGACCAGCCGTGGTAACCTAGTGGCAAAGACACCTATCCAGAGCATCCTCCTCAAGAGCAAAGGAGTCTCTACCATCGGAGGAAAGGACATCTGGTTCGACGAGGACATCCAGAGGCTCAAC
>NZ_JBAEER010000050.1:0-8663 GCF_056207615.1 Candidatus Cryptobacteroides sp.
TGTGCAAGGTCCTCGATAGAGTAGATGTCATGGTGAGGTGGTGGCGAAATGAGGGTCACGCCAGGGATAGAATGCCTGGTCTTCGCAACGACCTCGTCAACCTTGAATCCAGGGAGCTGGCCACCCTCTCCAGGCTTCGCGCCCTGAGCGACCTTGATCTGGATCTCCTCTGCGTTCACGAGATACTCCGCAGTGACGCCGAAACGTCCGGAAGCCACCTGCTTCACCTTGCTGGAGAGCGATACTCCGTCCACGGTTTCATGATATCTGCTGCTGTCCTCGCCGCCTTCACCGGTGTTGGACTTTCCCCCGATGGCATTCATAGCGAGAGCAATGGTCTCATGAGCCTCCTTGCTGAGAGCGCCGAAACTCATCGCACCGACGATGAAATGCTTGATGATATCCTCTACAGGCTCGACCTCGTCAATGCTGATAGGCCTCTTCTTGAAATCGAGGAAATCCCTGAGGAAGATATGCTCTTCCTTGTTGTCCACCGCCAAGGTAAACTCCTTGTATGCGGAATAGTCGCCAGTCCTTACTGCGTTCTGGAGAAGCTTCACGGTCTTAGGATTCCATGCATGGACTGCCTTGGGAGCAGCCGGAGCCTCGTCCGCGTAAGCCATGTCGTGGAGCTTCACAGCATCAGCCGCAATCCTGTCGAGTCCGATTCCACCGACAGGAGATCCGGCCGAAGTGCCGAAATACCTGCTCAGGAGAGAATCCGAAAGACCTATGGTCTCGAAGGTCTTGCAACCTCGGTATGACCTGATGGTGCTGATACCCATCTTTGCCATTATCTTCTTGAGGCCCTTGTTGATGGCCTCGATGTAGCCGTTCTGTGCGGACTCGTAGTTCATCTGGATGGCACCGGCGCTCACGAGCTCGTCGATGATACCGAATACCATGTACGGATTGACACCCGATGCTCCGTAACCGAGGAGGAGTGCCACGTGCATGGTGTCCCTGACCTCGCCGCTCTCGACGATGAGGGCGGTCTGGACACGCTTTCCGGTCGCGATCAGGTGGTGATGTACCGCGCTGAGCGCAAGCAGTGCAGGTATCGCAGTGTGGGTCTCATCCACTCCGCGGTCGGAGAGTATGATGTAGTTCACGCCCTCATCCACGCATTTCTCGCACTTGTGGCAGAGGCTCTCGAGGGCATACTCGAGATTGCCGGTGAAGGTCGTGCTGACTTTCTGGGAGCTGAAGCCCTTGTAGCCGAGAGAGCAGAGCACCTCGAGCTGGGTGTTGGTGATGATAGGCTGCCTGAGCTTGATCATTCGGCAGTTCTTCTCATCAGGATTGAGGATACCAGGGCCGACCTTACCGATGAATGCGGTAAGGGACATCACGAGAGACTCCCTGATAGGGTCTATCGCAGGGTTGGTCACCTGCGAGAATCTCTGCTTGAAGTAGTTGAAGAAGCTCTGCGGAGTCTCGCTGATGACTGCGAGAGGCTGATCCCAACCCATAGCGCTGATAGGCTCCGAGCTGCTCTCGCACATAGGCTTGATGGTCTTCTCGATATCCTCCTTGCTGTGGCCGAACATGATCTTCTTGCGTTCGATATCAGCCACGGAATGCTTTGCCTTGCGACCGTTCTTAAGGGAGTCGAGCTCGATTCGGTTGGTGTTGAGCCACTGACGGTAAGGGTACTCGGTCGCCATCCTCTCCTTGATCTCGCCGTCATAGTAGATTCGTCCCTCATGGGTGTCGACCATGAGGATCTTTCCTGGCTCGAGACGGCCTTTCTCGGCAATCTGTGCAGGATCGATGTTGATGGCACCGACCTCGCTGGCAACGATCATCGTATTCTTCTTGGTGATGGCATAGCGGGCAGGACGCAGACCGTTTCTGTCGAGCATACCGCCGGCGTAGCGACCATCGCTGAAGAACAGTGCCGCAGGACCGTCCCACGGTGACATGAGGATAGAATAGTACTCGTAGAACGCCTTCACGTCCGAAGAAATAGGGTTCTTCCTGTTGAAGCTCTCAGGGACGAGCACGGACATCGCCTGAGGCAGGCTCATTCCGCTCATCATGAAGAACTCCACGGCATTGTCGAGGCTCGCCGAGTCGCTCATGTCCTTCTGGAGAAGAGGTGTGATGTCGGAGATGTCGCCGAGCTTACCCGTGTTCATGACGCTCTCCTGGGCTGTGAGCCAGCTGCGGTTGCCGTTGATGGTGTTGATCTCACCGTTGTGGGCAAGAAGACGGAATGGCTGAGCGAGGCTCCAGTCAGGGAAGGTATTGGTCGAGAACCTCGAGTGCACGAGCGCAAGGCCGCTGGTGAACCAAGGACTGGAGAGGTCAGGATAGTATTCCTTGAGCTGCTGGCTGGTGAGCATGCCCTTATAGACTATGCTCTTGTTCGAGAGCGAGCAGATGTAGCAGTCCTTCGAGTCTGGGATTCTCTTCTCGATGTGCTTGCGTATCCTATAGAGACAGATTTCCAGATCCTCGTCCTCCATGAAGTCACGGTAGGTCACGAAGATCTGTTTCACGTCAGGCTCGCTCGCCAGCGCAGCCTCTCCGAGGCATTCAGAGTTCACGGGAACCTCTCTGATATGCGCGAGCACGCAGTCCTGTCCTTCTATCTCCTCCTTGATTATGTCAAGGAAGTATTCCTGTTTCTCCGGATCCTTGGGCAGGAACACGAGTCCTGTTCCGTAAGCACCCTTCTCCGGGACGGGGATGCCCTGGAGAAGGATGAATTCATGTGGGATCTGGACCATGATGCCGGCACCGTCGCCTGATTTTCCGTCAGCACCCTCAGCACCTCTGTGGCGCATATTCTCGAGGATTGTCAGGGCATTGTCCACTATCTCGTGGTTCTTGTTGCCCCTGATGTTGACGACCATTCCGACGCCGCAGGCATCATGTTCGTTCTGGGGATTGTAAAGTCCGTTGTTCATATATCTTTAGTTGTTGTAAGCTGTTTCACCGTGCTCATACACGTCGAGTCCCTCTTCCTCTATCCTTGGCTCCACCCTGATGCCGAAGAACTTGTCGAGGAGCTTGAGCACTGCATATCCGAGGCAGAAGGCCCATACCATGGTAACCACTGCGCCGAGAGTCTGGATTCCGAGCATATGGAATCCGCCACCGTAGAAGAGTCCGTCTTCCATGGCGAAAAGTCCTGTCATCACCGTTCCGAGGAAGCCGCAGAGACCATGCACGGACACAGCACCTACAGGATCGTCTACTCGGCAGACCTTGTCAATGAACGCTACGCATCCTACCATCGCACATCCGCATACGAGACCGATGATCGCTGCGCCGCCGATGCTCACGAGGTCACATCCCGCGGTGATACCGACGAGGCCGGCGAGCACGCCGTTGCATACGAGCGAGAGAGATGGCTTTCCGTAAACTATCCATGTGAGGAAGAGCGCTGCGATTCCTCCAGTCGCTGCAGCCATGTTAGTCGTACACATCACGTGTGAGATGGCGATTGCGTTCTCTGCACCTTCCGCTGCGAGCTGCGAACCTGGGTTGAAGCCGAACCAGCCCATCCAGAGGATGAATACTCCGAGTGCTCCGAAGGAGAGGTTATGTCCAGGGATTGCTACCGACTTACCGCTCTTGGTGTATTTTCCGATCCTCGGGCCGAGCACCATCGCACCTGCAAGGGCGATCACTCCGCCGCAGAGATGCACCACTGTCGATCCGGCGAAATCGTGGAAGCCGAGCTCAGAGAGCCATCCGCCACCCCATGTCCAGTGTCCTTCGATAGGATAGATCAGGACGGATATGATGATAGAGATCACGATGTACATGGAGAATTTCGTACGCTCGGCCATACCTCCGGACACGATGGTCGCGGTGGTGGCACAGAATACGGTCTGGAATATCAGCGTACACTCCGCAGGAATGTTCGAATCGCCGATGAACGACCAGTCAAAGAGGTGGATCTCACCGATGAAGCCGTTTCCGGCACCGTGCATGAGGCCGAAGCCTATGAACCAGAAGAGAACGGAGCCGAGCATGAAGTCGACGAAGTTCTTCATCAGGATGTTGGCAGTATTCTTGGAACGGGTGAATCCCGCCTCGACGAGGGCGAAACCAGGCTGCATGAAAAACACGAGCATTGCCGCGAGAAGTACCCATACTGTATCAAGTCCGCTTATCATAATTCAATCGTTTTAGAGGTTAGACATCGTTACTTCCTATCTGCGAGAACGGTATCGCCGTGTTCACCCGTCCTGATGGACCATGTGTCGTCTACAGGGCTCACGAAGATTCTTCCGTCTCCGATCTCACCTGTACGGGCCGCCTTCATGATCGCATCGACAGCAGGTTGGACGAATTGGTCGCGGCAGACGATGGTGATCTCGATTCTGGAGATGATGTCCGTACTGTACATCACGCCGCGGTAGATCCTGTCCTCACGGTCCTGGCCTATTGCCTTGACCTCCTTGTACGAGAACCAGTTGATGTCCGCTTCAAACAATGCTTCCTTGACCTCTTCGAAATGGGTCTTTCGGATAATTGCTTCAATCTTTTTCATGGTATCGAATATTTAAGTCCGTTTGTAATACCTTTAAAAAAGAGGAAGGCTAGTCCTTTCGGACCAGCCTTCCTTTTATCCTATCTTTCAGTTTTCTTCAATATGCCATCCGGCTGTAAAATGACACGCTACTGCTGCAGGACCTTATTCTGGTTCTGCTTCTGGCGATTCTGATTATTGATAGAAAACTTCATTCCCGATTTGTCTTTCAACAAAGGTAACAATTATTTTTTAAATTTTTACAAAACGATTAAAAATTTTTCAAAACTCCATGAAACTAATGCAACCGACGATATGTCACGCCATCAAATTCCATTACGCCACGGGACAATCTTGTCATGAACACCGGGACGAAACGCTTGACCAAAGGCGCATTCGGGTCAACAAATGAAGATAATCCACCCCCGCTGTCTGGGACATAGGTTTCCATATAAAGTCTTCCCTTATCAACATAAAACCGGAGAGGCTCATCACGAGTCTCCGGAGAATTTGGAGAAAACGTGTAGTACAAGGTCTGGCCACCTTCTTCATAGAAGGCATACCCGGTGAACTGCTTTTCATAGTGCACATCCTTTGATTCGTCCTTGTAACTGAACGAAATGGAATAATCCCCGCTCAGGTCCTCATCCCAACTGAAGACACTGACTCCAAAATCGATCTCACCTTTGGCATGTACTGGCATCCAAGACGTCCCCACCAATTTATCTGCAGACACTTTCACGTCGTCCTTGGAACACGAAACAACGCTGGCCAGAAGAACGGAGACAACAATGTTTTTCAAATTAAAACGCATACTCAATTACAATTAGAAACTTATTCTATAACTCAAATTTGGAAGGATAGGTATAAGCGCAAGCATCCTCCAGTCATTGGCGCGTGTATCGTAATAGATCATGAACGGGTTGAAATGGTTAGTGACATTACATACACCCACATTAAGGTCATGAGCTATCTTACCCGTATGGAAAGTGTGCATATAACCGATATCAACCCTGAAGAGATTCGGCATATGATAATTGTTCGTTCCGGAATAGTAATCGCCCACAAGATCTCCGGAAGGAGTATGAATGACATAATCCTCAGCAGCGGCCATCTCCCATTGGCCACTCTCGAATATGACTGTCAGGTTTATCCCCTTCCACTGGGCAGAGGCATTTAGTACATGCTCCCTGTCAAACCTCGCATGGAATGGCTTGCCTCGGTTGACCTTTTCGAATCCGAATCGGGTCGTCCTCGACCATGTGTAAGACAGGTTCGCTCGAAAATCCTTTCCGGAATACTCGTAGAAAAGCTCTGTACCATAAGAACGTCCCTCTCCTACACTCACATCATTGTACCACCGTGACAGTGCTCCTGCGAACAACGCCTGTCCGTAGACAAAATAGACGACATCATCCATCTTCTTGTAGAAGCCGCCGAACGACAGATGATGACGGTCTTTACGGAACACGGCATCAACCGCCGCCTGATGTGCAGATTCGGGTTTTACATTTTTCATCGAAGGCACAATCATGTCCAGAGACCATCCAAGAGGTAGCCCTTCCAGCGTGTGATAGTACTGAACGACTCTGTCGAAGGTCGCCTCCAGCGCAAATCCCTTGGGTAGTCTGAGCCTTGCATGAATGTCCAGTTCCGGATCGAAACTCTGAAAAATGTTCTTGAAATTACGGAAATAACTACCCTTGACGGAAGCATTGAGGGTGAATATATCCCCATAAGAATACCTCGTTTGGAGGTAGACGCCTGCGAGCAGCGTGGGAGCAGGCTTGATATTCGGGTTAGTGATGCCGGGATAGAATTCCGCATAGCGCAGGTTTGTTCCCCAATCGAGGCAGACGGCGTCCGAAAGGTCTGTACGGAAATTGGCTGTCAGCTTGCTCTCCTTCAGTTCGGAAGTGATAAACTGATAGTTCCTTGTACCATGGAATGTCTTCCACTCATCCTGAACCGTAGAAAATGCGCTGTATGAGGCGGAGACGTCGAACTTCAGGACATCACCTTTGTGATCATACTTAAGCAATGACACAAGATTCTGCCACCCCATCTTTTCCTTTGAATTCTCGTTCAATTCGAAATTGTACATGTCACGACTATACAGGAACGATGCGGAAAGCCGGTCCCGTTCTCCCATCTCTGCGCCCAGCTTTGCATAAAAATCACCCACTCCTGCACGAAAGTTCCTCACGACGGAGAATGTTTCCGGAAAAATTTTACGGAATAGCATGTACTCGTACTGAAGAGGAGATATCCTACCGGCTAGAAGATATGACACAGCCTTGCGCTTACCCAGCATTCCCTCCGACCCTGCTCCCAGAAGGAAATTGTTGACCGAGACATTGGTCCTCACCTTGTCGTCTGGAACATCCTTGGTCGTTATGCTGAGGTGGGATGACGTAAGGTTCATGTCCGCTCCGGTAAAGCCTCCCTTGACCAACTTTGCCCCTTCGATAACCTCCGAAGGAAGCACGTTGGTAAGGCCCAGCAGATGGGAGAAGCCATAAATTGGGACACCGTCGACGGAAAAGAGGTTGTTTCCCATATTGCCACCCCTCACGTACATTGCAGTTCCGCCATCGGCTCCCATACTTACACCAGGTAGAGTCTGTGCCCACCGGATAGGATCGCCTTCACCCAGAGGAGACACTATACCTCGAATCTCCTTTATTCCAGTCGATATCTGACCCAGGCTCCTTTCCTGATTTCTGAATGCCGTCTTGACGGATGCACGTAGCGTATCTCTCCCATCGCTCAGGCTGTCTTGCCCTGAGACGGTCAGTGGGAGCAACACGGACATCAGCACAATTACACTTCGCTTCATAATGGTTTGATTAATAAATGGGAAGTTCTGTATCCTCATACCACAATGAAAACCGCATCTCCCAGGGCAATATCTGCATGACCTGACCTGAGAACACCCCTATACCGCCATTGATGTTGCTTGGCACATTGTCTCGCAAAAACACGGACGCATAGTCGGGAGATTCCCTTTTCTCCAGCATCATGTCGATTCTCCTATAGTACTCTTCAAGTACAGACGGCGTACTCTCAACAATTATGAAAGCATCCGTCTCTTGTTGGTATAACGGACTAATATCTTCTGCGCCTACAGAGACAGTAAAATATTGACATTGAGAAAGTGCCTCTTTGGCATCAAACACCAGTCTGCCATCCAGAAAAGGCCGTCCACATACAGTAGGGTAAGGGATGACATACCATATATAGTCAGAAAAGATCGTACGTGCAGTATTCCTTAATCTATCGCCGGGATAAGTATTGCCATAAATATTATCCTCACGTACATTCTCGACATCCGTAGCGATCCTCTTTGCATATACACGTTCCCCTGTTGACTTATCAAGACGAAACCATCTGACAGACACCCTTGCTTCGGAAGGACGCAGTTTGTAGCAGGTCCCGTTGGTGTAATGGTATTTCTCCGGGAGATCAGAAGGATTATGGGACCTGTCCACAACGTATTTGTCCGGGTCAAAGTCATGCTCGTGGCCTGGGATCCCGTCATCGAAAAGAAGACCAATTTGAAAAGCAGAGCCTTCTATATGGCAGCATTCCACCGGTGGTGGCATGACACACTGGGCCCAGATATGTTCACGTCCGTCAATGTCTACTTCCAGCTTATATTCATGATCAGCAATCGGAACATACCCCAGAGTCCAACGTCCCTCCCCTGCATGAGAGAATTCGCCAATGTATCTTGATTCCGTAAGATCATACAGGACCGCCACAGCAGATTCTATCTGCTCATACGAATCCTTTGACCTGCCCTTAGTCAGTCCCAAACGCATTGTCTGTTCCTCCGTAGAGTTGTCCAGAACACACTCGACTACGACCGTAGGCTCCACCTCCTCCGCAACCAGGTCCACGACCTTCACGCAGGACTGAACCGCCACGAATCCGAAAACAAGCGCTGCCACGAATATGGCTCCACGTTCAACACCCATAATCCCAAATCAAATTAAGACCCGTAAGATATCACCGTCATTTCTCCTCGAGCAGTATTGATTCCATTCGAATACTCATCCACTCGATCTGTTGATACAAAATTACTTTGTTTGAGCTTAGTATATGACAATTTTTGAAATTGTCGGGTTTAATATGTTGATTATCAATTAATTATATTGCAAAAGACCCGGAA
>NZ_JBAEER010000051.1:0-34879 GCF_056207615.1 Candidatus Cryptobacteroides sp.
CGATGTAGCCTTTGCCGTCTTCGCGTACCTTGTTCTCTGCGATGCGGCTGGCGACCTCACCTCTGCTGGATACGGACTCATGGGAATGGAACACCATCATGCGGTCTCCGAACACGGTCCTCAGGCGCTCCTCGAGTTGCCTGCTAAGTGCGATCTCCGGTACGAGGTAGAGTACGTTCGCATGACCCATGGTTTCGAGCGCGAGCTTCTCGTAGATCTCCGTCTTTCCGGATCCGGTGACTCCGTCGAGCATTGCCGGCTTTCCTGCAGCGAAGGCCTCCCGGATCTGCTCCCATGCCTTCTGCTGGGCAGGGGACAGGACTATGCTGTCGGCCTTGGACGGCTGGTCTTCTCCGTCGGATGCGAGCACGGCTTCCAGCTCAGCCTGATAACGCTCTCGCGTCCTATCGAACTTTGCCTTCTCTATCTTCTGCCTCAGCGAGGCGATTTTCTTTTCCTTTCTCTGGAGTATCCTGGCCTTGACTGCCTCCTGGTCCAGCTTGGAGGCCGGATATGCAGTCCTGTATACCTCTCCCATGGTGCAGAGATAGTAGTCGGCAATCTTCTGCCACAGCCCCAGTGTCTCAGGATTAATCCTCACGAGAGTGGATTCTATGGCGTCTATTTCCTTAATCTTGGATTCTGAGAGAGAGGATGGGAGGGCGTCTGTCACGTTGGATACGACTCCGACATATTGCTTGCCGGAGAACTTTACCCTGACCTTGTCGCCGAGCTGGATTTCTGACTGTGGCGCCTTGTAGAAAGGCACCCATTCCAGCTTGAGCGGCAGTATGACCTGAACGTATTTTCCCATTAAAGCAAAGATACTCAAAAAGTGCTATATTTGTGGATATGAAACTGAATAAAACGTTCTGGCGCCTGTTACTTGTCGTCTATCTGATCACGGTGTGCTATCTCTGCTTCTGGAACTTCGAGCCGAGCACCAGCATCCCATGGTCCATCTGGGGTATCCCTACGGACAAGATCGTCCATTTCCTGATGTTCCTTCCTGCTGCGCCGCTGTTCTATCTGTCGCTCCCTGAGAAATGGCTTCCGAACGTGTGGGTCAAGCTCGCACTTCTCGTCGCCACAGCACTTGCCGGTGCTGCAGTCGCTGCTTTCACCGAACTCGGTCAGGCATTCACCGCCTACAGGACCAGCGACATCACCGACTTCTGGTCCGACTGCTACAGCGTGGGTGGTGCCACAGTCATCACCATGCTCTGCGTCATCATACATGAAATCCATATCCGTAAGAAATAGATGAGACTGGTTATACAAAGAGTTTCCGAAGCGTCCGTAACCATTGAAGGCGTACGCAAGGCAGAGATAGGGAAGGGACTGCTCATACTCGTGGGCGTCGAGGTAGGAGACACCGAGGCCGACGCCGCATGGCTTGCGCAGAAGACTGCGAACATGCGAATATTCGGGGATGAGAACGATGTGATGAACCGTTCGGTCATCGACGTCGACGGGGAGATAATCGCCGTTTCCCAGTTCACGCTGACGGCGAGCACAAAGAAGGGAAACCGCCCGTCCTACATCAGGGCTGCGGGACACGAGCTCGCGGTGCCTCTCTACGAAAGGTATTGCGCTCTGCTGAGCGAGCAGGCTGGACGCCCCGTGCAGACAGGAGTGTTCGGTGCCGATATGAAGGTCGCATTGCTGAACGATGGTCCTGTCACCATCATCATCGACTCTCGGCTGAAGGAGTAAAGCGGTAGAAATGTGCAGTCGGGACTCAAAAAAGCTACAAAATGCAAAGAAAAGTTTGCGGAGTCCGGAATAATGTCTATATTTGCAATCCCAAACGAAAACGGTGTCATAGCTCAGTTGGTAGAGCAAAGGACTGAAAATCCTTGTGTCCCTGGTTCGATTCCCGGTGACACCACACGAAAAAGCCTCGAATTTCTTCGAGGCTTTTTCGTATTCATAAAGTCTTGATACTAAGTGATATACCGGACGGACGGCTCCCTCTTCCGGGGGAGCCGTCCGTCTGGTATGTCGTTGATATTTAGCGCTTTATGATCTTTGCTAAAGAGCGGGGAAGCGCTTGCCCGGAAGCAGGCTATCGGATGATCTGGACAGAGAGGATGCGGACGTCCTCGATAGGACGGTCGTTCTCGTCAGTTGCCACGCGCTGCATAGCGTCGATCACGTCCATGCCGACAGTCACCTCGCCGAATACGGTGTACTGACCGTCGAGATGAGGGCAGCCGCCCTTGGTCTTATAGACCTCACGCATCTCTGGGGTAAGTTTCACGGTTCCGTTGGTGGCCTTGTCGAGACGCTCCTGAGTCCTGTCAAGCTCCTCGTCTGTGAACACCTTTCCCCACATGAAGCAGAACTGTGAAGCGCAGCTCTCGCGGTCAGGATTCCACTCGTCGCCTTCGCGAGCAGCGTTGATGGAGCCGCGATAGTGGAAGATGCCGTCCTCGAGCCTGAATTCTGCCGGAACTCTCCAGTCTGGCTCACCGTCGCCGAGCATCTGGCCTGGCTCTGCATATTTCGAATTAGGGTCTCCGCCCTGGACTACGAAGTCCTGGATGATGCGGTGGAAGAGAAGGCTGTCGAAATAATGCATCTCGGCGAGCTTGATGAAGTTGTCCCTGTGGAGGGGAGTCTCATTGAATAGCTCAAACTCCACGTTGCCCATGGTTGTCTCCATGATCACCTTGACTCTCTTTTCCTCTTTTGGGGTGCAGCCGGCGATCATTGCGGCTGCCGCGATTGCGACCATTGCGGTCAGAAGGATTCTTTTCATATATGTCATTGTTCTTTAGTTTCGTAGCATTGTTGTCCTTGCTGTTTCGGCTATGTCTTCTGTTTCAACTGTGACTTCTGTTTCAGCTATGTCTACGGTCGATGCTGTGCCTGCTGCCCATGCTGTGCCTATGACAGCATGGTGATAAGACCGGCGATGGCCATGTACCCGTATACTATCTTTTTCAAGGTCTTCCCGTTGATCTTGTCATAGACATGGCTGCCGATCATCACTCCCAGCACGACGCCGACCATCGCGAAAGCGCAGGCTTTCAGCACGTCAGTCGTCACAAGCCCGTTCGAGCCTCGGAACACGGTCATCATCGCGTTGCCGATGAGGAAGTACCACTGGGTCAGGGCGATGTACTCATCCTTGTCGTCGGTGCATCCTATGAAATATATCACTGCCGGAGGCCCCTGCATCGCGAAGAGTCCGCCCATGATTCCGGAGAGCGTTCCCATGGACAGCTGGGTCGCTTTGTTCGGCTTGACGTGGATCTTCCCGCTGAAGAAGAGGAAGTAGATGCTGACCAGTATGAGTGTCGCTCCGAGCACATGCTTGAGCGAGCGGCTGTCTATCTTGGTGACGCCGATGACGGCGAAGAAGGAGACGATCACGAAGGTGAGAAGTATGAGCCAGAGCTTCTGGATGGGCACATGTCTGCGTTTCCTGATTGCCGGGATGAGGGCTGTGAGTATCGCGAGTATGCCGCTCAGAGCGGTTGCTTCTCCGTAGGATGGCATCAGGTGGGGCAGGAGGGTCATCATGAATATGCCGAATCCGAATCCGCTGACCCTCTGGGTGAAGGCTGCGGCCAATGCGGCAAGGGATATGATGAGTATGATCGTCGGTGTCATCGTCGTGCTTCCAGCTCTGCAAAAATAGCAAGAAAACTCTGTTTTCTGCTTCTGATATGCATATTTGCTGCTTGCTTGCTGCTCTATGCCTTATGTTTGACTGAAAATAGTTGACTCACACTGTCACGAACGCCAAAAATCGACCGATTCTTGGACTTCGTGCCAGCAAAATGGCTGAAAACCCCGGAAATCGTGTCACGAACTCCAAAAAACAAGTAATTCTTGGCGTTCGTGCCACCGTGTGACGGGATACAAAAGATGCGACTCGAATTAGTACAAAAGATGCGACTCGAGAGAGTCGCATCAAAAGAGGCCGGCCCAACAGGGTCAGCCTCTTAGACAGAAGGTCTTGCCGTAAGCCGGTTTCTGTTTCATGTTGTCATTTATCTTCGCAACCTACCCCCTGGCATCGGGCGGGCAGCCCTCATCTGCCAGTATATTTGGTTTTGCAGGCCCTGGCTCCGTACCCCGACGATGTCGCCACCGCCGACCGTGGGCTCTTGCCCCACGTTTTCACCCTTACCCTTGCGGGCGGCTGTTTTCTGTTACGGTCTACCTAAGATTACTCCCACCTGTGCTTTCCACAGCAGGGTGCCCTGTCCTGTCCGGACTTTCCTCAGCGTCCGAAGACGCCGCGACAACTCGCAAGGCCTTTTATTATTTGCGGAAGCCGAGCTTGCGCTCCATCTTCTCGTTCTGTCGGTTGATGCGTGCGACCTGCTTCTCGAGACGAGGAGTGATGTCGACGCAAGTCTTGTGGCACTGCATGGACTTGCTGTACATGCGGCCGATGCAGAAGTTGCTGTGCTCGCACTTGCTGCAGTGGTGCTCGTCCTTTTCCATCTTGTTCACGAAGTCAGGATCCTCGAGCACCGCACGTCCCATCTGGAAGAGAGGGAAGCCTGCTACCATGACGCTCTCCGCATCCTCACGGGTGGTCACGCCGCCGACGTATGTGAACGGATAGTCAGGCATCGCTGCCCTGAACTTCAGCGCGTCCTCCATGAAGAAGAGATGCTTGAACGGAACAGGTGGACATACGATCCTTCCTCCAAAGAGGATGCCGATCTTGAGCCACCATTGGTTCCATGGGAAGTAGTGCACGAACACAGGGATAGGGAACTGACCCCTCATCACGTACATAGGTGCGCGGCTCACGAAACCGCCGGAGAGTGCGATGGACGCAACTCCGAGCTTGCGGAGCTCCTTTGCTACCTCGATGAGCTCGTCCGTCTCCTGGCCGCCCTTGAATCCGTCGCGGGTGTTGAGCTTCGCTGTGACGACGATCTTGCCGTCAGCTGCCTTGATCGCCTCCGACACGCACATTCTCATGAAGCGCATGCGGTTGTCCAGACTGCCTCCGAACTCGTCCTTGCGGTGGTTGGTGTAAGGCGAGAGGAACTGGGAGATGAGGTATCCGTGGCCCGCATGGATCTCCACAGCGTCGAAACCTGCCTCGATGCAGAGCTTGACCGCAGTACCGAATGCCTGCGCCACCTCTTCTATGTCCTTACGGCTCATCTTCCTGTAGAAGGTAGGAGAGTAGAGGTTGAAGCCGCGGCTAGCGCCTATTGGCATGCAGCCACAGGTTCTCCTGTGGGTCATGTTTCCGCAATGGCCGAGCTGGATGCTGGCCTTCGCGCCTTCTGCGTGGATGGCGTCGGTGAGGGCCTTGAGCTCAGGCACGATCTCCTCGCGCATCCAGAGCTGGGTGTCGAAAGAAACGCCGCTCTTGCATACTGCCGCATAGGCGATGGTGGTCATTCCTATGCCGCCGCGTGCTACTGCGGTGTGGTAGTCGAAGAGTTCCTTCGACGGACGGTTGCCCGGGCACATCGCCTCAAAGGCTGCGGAACGGATGGTCCTGTTCCTGAGCTCGAGGTTGCCGAGCTTGTATGGAGTGAATATCTCGCTCATTTCTTACCAGATAAAAGGTATGAGATTCTTCTTGTTCAGCCTGGTGTATTCCTCGCCGAATTCCTTGACGTACTTCTCGGTGAGCGACCTGCTCCTCGGAGCGAGGTTGCAGATAGACCAGAGAGCGAAAAGGACTCCGCATGGAGACCAGCTGAGTATTGCATAGCCAATCCATTCGGTGATCTCGCCGAGGTAGTTGGCTGAAGTTACATATTTGTACATGCCCTTGGTTGGGATGTAGTGCTTGGTATCGCCCGGCTTGCGGAGATGCCTGATGACATGGTCGCTGTGCATGTTGATGCCCATTCCCACGAAGAATATGACGAGTCCGACGATGAACTTCGGACTGGTGAGCCATGCGGTGGTGTAGTAGCCTGCAGGTGCGACCTCGAAGAGCCACTTTCCGATGAACCATGTGTTGAAGGTGTTGAACACGAGTCCCATCAGCATGATGGCGATAGGCATGGTGCTCTTTCCGCGCAGCAGGACAGGGAAGATGAACGCACGCTGGAAATAATGCATGAGGTAGAGGCCTGCGATGATGTAGAGCACAAGGTTGCTGTTCACAGGGCTGCTGCAATTGATTGCATAGTTGAGCGTGTATCCGAGGAGGAAGAAGAATGCAGGAGCCTCCATCAGCACCCATGCGAGCTTATTGCTGATCTTCGGCCCCCAGTTGGAAGTCGAAAGGTAGCCGTAGCCGGCCTTGAGGAAGAACAGGCAGATGAAAACGAGCACGCCAAGTGCCGCCATCGCCGCCATCAGTACATAATAGGTCTGCATAAATCTTGAACCAAACCCCTGCGTGTGTAGGGAAAATCGGTCAAAGGTAGCAATATTTTTTCATAAAAGGTTTTTTATGTACATTTGCGCCGTCAAAACGATACGGAAGTATGAGAAAATTGATGTTCATGATGCTTACGATGCTGCTTCTCTGCTCATGCGGAGGGGTGCATCGCTATACCCTGGAGGTTGTGGCTGAGTATCCGCATGACGTGACATCATATACTCAGGGTCTCTTCTTCCGTGACGGACAGCTCTACGAGAGCACGGGGCAGTACGGTGAGTCTACCTTCCGCAAGGTGGATCTCAAGAGCGGTGAGGCGATCGAGCGCATAAACTTCGATCCTAAGTACTTCCTCGAGGGCTCGGTGATGCTTGGCGACAAGCTTTACATACTGACATGGAGGGAGGCTACGGCCTTCGTGTATGATGCGGATTCTCTGAAGTACCTTCAGGGATGGTCATATCCTCGCGAGGGATGGGGTATCACCACCGACGGCAAGCAGCTCATCGCCAGTGACGGTTCTTCACGCCTGTATTTCATGGACGAGAACTTCCAGGAGCTGCGCCATGTGACCGTAAGGAACGACGGTCGGATGGTACGCTGGCTCAATGAACTTGAATATATTGACGGTCAGGTGTGGGCAAATGTCTACACGACCGACGAGATAGTGATGATCGATCCTGAGGACGGAAAGGTGACGGGAGTCATCGACTGTACAGGACTTCTCCCTCGTGGACTCTATACCGACAGGACCGACGTGCTGAACGGCATAGCCTACGACGAGAAGACAGGAAAGATCTTCCTCACGGGTAAGTATTGGCCTCGCATGTACGAGGTCAGGCTCGTGAAACAGAAATGAGTTCTCGCGCCTTAGTGCGCAGACATATTACATATTTTGTTTAACTGGGGTGCTGAAATAGTTTCGGCTGAGAAAACACCCATAGAACCTGATGCGGGTAATTCCGCCGGAGGAAGTTTATGAAAACAATTCTCTACTTTGCAGTGTTGAGGACACTGCTCTTGCCTGTTGTGGGTCCAGGCGTCGATGACGACCCATATTCTGATCGTGAGGACCGTATTGACAGTACAGTGGTGTCTGCTTCCAGGGCAGGCGCTCATACTCCTGTCACCTATACCATGGTCCAGGGCTCCGAACTTCGTGAGCAGAATCCAATCAACTCCCTGCCAATGGCACTGAGCCTTCAGCCATCCGTGGTATCAACCAACGAGGGCGGTACAGGTATCGGCTATTCCAAGCTCACCGTCCGTGGCTCGAAGGGTTCGCAGATCAATGTCACTCTCAACGGTATCACTCTCAACGATGCCGAGTCTCAGGAAGTGTTCTGGGTGAACATCCCGTCGCTTGGCAACCTCCTTTCATCGGTGCAGCTCCAGCGTGGTCTGGGTACCTCTGCCAGCGGTGCAGGTGCGTTCGGTGCCAGCATCAACATGAGCACTGCCAACGTGGGTGCAGATCCTTATGCGAGCGTAGACCTTGCTGCAGGCTCATTCAACAGCTTCATGTCGACAATCTCTGCCGGCACAGGCCTCACCAAGTCCGGACTCTACGCTGACTTCGCATATTCGCGCAACTATACCGACGGTTACATCGACAATGCCTTCGCGAAGGTGCAGTCGGCTTTCGCCGTGCTCGGTTGGATGAAGGGTAACAATTCCCTCCGCCTCACCTGGCTCATGGGCGACCAGCACACCGGCATCACATGGAACGGTATCAGCCTCGCGCAGATGGACGAGAACCGCAGGTACAACGAGGCCGGTCTCTGGTGGGATTCACTCGGTAACCAGCATCGCTACGACAACGATACCGACAACTACACCCAGAACCATCTCCAGCTCAACTATGCTCATCAGTTCGCGCACAACGTAGTATGGACGACCACCTTCAACTGGACTAACGGAAGGGGCTGGTACGAGGAGATGAAGGCCGGAAAGAAGTTCAGCAAGTATGGCTTCGACAATGACGAGCTTGCTGCCTTCGGTATGCCATATACCAAGAAGGACAAGGCTGACTTCCTCATCCGCAAATCCATGCTCAACAACTATTTCGTGGGTAACTCCCAGGTTTCATGGAAGGGTGAGCAGATCAATCTCGTAGGTGGCGTGAACGTGTCGCACTATGGTGGAAACCACTATGGAGAGAACCTCTGGAACAGCCTCTTCGGCGATAGCTTCGACTATTCGCAGATCGATAACTCTATCTCTGCTTCGAACCTCTGGTACTACAACCACGCGAACAAGGACGAGGCTAACGTATTTGCACGCGCTGAGTACAGCCCTGCTTCATGGGTGACCGCATACCTCGACCTCCAGTATAGGGGAGTATTCCTCGAGATGTCCGGTCTGGACGATGATGACGAGGCTCCTCTCGACTACAAGACCAAGTGGAACTTCTTCAATCCTCGCGCCGGCGTTACCTTCGCTTGGGCACCCGAGCACAAGGCATACGCTTCTGCAGCTCTGGGTCATCGTGAGCCAGGCCGTAGCGACATCAAGGAAGTGATCATCACCAGCAACTGGAGCGAGAACAAGAGCGAGCTCAAGCCTGAGAAGATGCTCGACATCGAGATCGGATATCAGTACACCGGAAAGAAGTTCGCTGCTTCTGCGAACCTCTACATGATGGAATACTGGGACATGCTCCTCGAGACCGGAAAGCTCTCGGACGTGGGCTATGCGATCAAGGAGAACGTGGGCCGCAGCTATCGTCGCGGTATCGAGCTCGCTGCCACATATCAGGCTGCTCCATGGGTGAAGCTCGACGGTAACATCACCCTCAGCATGAACCAGATCAAGGATTACACCGCATACTTCGATACCTATGACAACCTCGATTGGTGGACTCCTGCAGACGAGCAGCATACCGAGCACTTCGACAAGACCACCATGCTCATGTCTCCGTCTATCGTGGCAATGGCTCAGGTGACCTTCAACCCATTCAAGACCATCGCTCACAACTCTCTCAAGACGACTGCGATCTCTTTCAACGCGAAGTACGTGGGCAAGCAGTATTGGGACAACACCAGCTGTGCTGACCGCAGCATGCCTGGCTACTATGTGGCAAATCTCTCAGTGACCCATGAATTCAACCTCAGTCGCGGTGCAGGTCACGAAAACCTCGGACATGACGGCGCACGTCTCGGTCTCGGCTTCTATGTGAACAACTTCACCAACAACATGTACTACTCAGACGCTTGGGTATACAATGCATGGTTCAACGAGGAGAAGAATCCGGCATACTGGGAGGAAGGCGTATTCCCTCAGGCTCCTGTGAACTTCATGGGTAAGGTCTACTTCAGATTCTAACCTGTCTCCGGAATTTCGGATCAGTTGGACAAATAAGATTATGTGAAACTCTGGTACCCAGCGTGCCGGAGTTTCTTTATTTTTCCTAACTTTGTGGAACTCAACCCGTAATACACTTGATTATGACCATGAAGAAAGGCCTGCTTTCCCTCGTCGGAATGGCCGCATTTTCCATTTTCGCATCAGCACAGAATCCATATCTTCCGCTCTGGGAATACATCCCTGACGGGGAACCATACGTATTCGACGATCCTGACTGCCCGGGCAAGCAGAGGGTCTATGTATATGGCTCGCACGACAATATCATCACAGCGTACTGCGGCCGCGACCAGGTCGTGTGGTCTGCTCCTGTCGATGATCTGAGCAACTGGCGCTATGACGGAATCATCTTCAAGTCCGAGACTGACGCCAGCGGAGCAAAGTTCCGCGAGGACGGCATAGGCGACATACTCTATGCTCCGGATATCGCCGTGAAAGTGGGCCCTGATGGCCGCAAGCAGTATTATCTGTATCCTAACAACCAGTCACGCGGACGCAGCGGTCAGGTATGCGTCAGCGACCGTCCGGACGGTCCTTTCACCGTTATCAACTGGAACAAGGAGAATCCACGCCTCAATGACGGCATACTCGGATTCGACCCTGCGGTATTCGTCGATGATGACGGCAAGGTGTATGGATACTGGGGCTTCCAGGAGTCGAACGGAGCAGAGCTCGATCCTGAGACCATGGCAACGGTGAAGCCGGGTACGGAGATCGTTCATGACATGGTGTCCAACCTGAACCAGCCTGGTGTCTTCCGCTTCTTCGAGGCATCATCGATGAGGAAGATCGAGGATAAGTATGTGTTCATCTACTCTCGCACTACGGCAGAGGGCGAGTTCGGACTCCCATCGGTGAACTACACCCTCGCTTATGCATACGGCGACAATCCTCTCGGACCTTTCACCTACGGAGGTACTCTCATCGATTGCCGCGGACGCGACCTTGACGACAACGGCAAGGTGATCTGCACGGCGAACCCTTACGGCAACACCCACGGCAGCATCCAGCAGATCAATGGCAAGTGGTATATCTTCTACCATCGCCAGACAGGTACCGACGAGTTCTCGCGCCAGGCAATGGTGTCGGAGATCGATGTCAAGGTGGAGAAAGGAAAGGGCGGAAAGGTCATCATCTCCGAGGCTGAGTTCAATTCCGAGGGATTCAGCACAGACGGACTCAACCCTCTGTACAAGACCCCTGCAGGTCTCGCATGCTACCTTACCAATCCGAAGGGTATAGGCCAGTCATATCCTAAGTTCATCTTCTCGGGCTCATATATCCAGCCTACCAGACTCGATCTGGATTCATACCAGGGTGTGTTCAACCAGAAGCAGCCTTACTGTCCTGTCGTGAACAACACTTCGGGTTCAGTCGTTGGCTACAAGTACTTCAACTTCGACGGAATGTCGGACAAGGATGCGGCGACCCTCGTCGCACATATCAAGCCTGAGGGTGTGGACGGAACGATCAGCGTGCTCGTAGGCGGTCCCAAGACCAGCCGCGGAGGAAAGGTGATCGCAAGGATAGAAGTGAAGGCGAGCGCAGCTCAGGAACTCACCGAGGTGTCGGTCCCCGCCTATGGCCTCAAGGGTATCAAGGGCAAGCAGCCGCTCTTCTTCATATTCAACTCAGCGGCCGAGGACCGCTCCATCTGCGAGTTCCACGATTTCCAGTTCGTGAAATGACCGCATCCGTAACAGCTTTAAGGCAAGCGATATAACGTCAGGACGGTTCCCCTGTGCGGAGGAGCCGTCCTGACGTTTTTATGCTGAGTGTCAGCTACTTGCAATTGTTGACTTTTGCGAGTTGCAGGCAGGTCCAGTCCTCGCGGGAGCGGATCGGTTCGACCAGCTCGAATCCGCATCCGGATGCGGCGGCCGTGATGTCAGGGATGTCTGCCGAGTAGAAGCCGCTGAGCAGCAGTTTTCCGCCATTCCTGACTGCCTTCGAGTAGAGCGGAAGGTCGTTGATGATTATGTTCCTGTGGATGTTCGCGAGGAGGAAGTCGTAGGAGTCTTCCTGGAGGTCGTGAGCGTCGCCGCAGAGTATGCCGAAGTCGAACCCGTTCATGCGCACGTTGTTCTCGGCGGAGCGTGCTGCGACCGCGTCGATGTCGATTCCGGAGACCTTCCCGGCGCCGAGCTTTGCCGCCAGAATTGCAAGTACGGCGGTTCCGCAGCCAAGGTCCATCACCGATGCCCCCTCGATCTCTTCCCTGAGCGCAAGCATGGTCTCCATCATCATGCATGTGGTGTGGTGATGCCCGGTGCCGAAGGCCATCTGCGGGTCGAGTTCTATGCAGATCGGTGTTTCGGCAGTGCCGCCGGCAGGCATGATGGTGACTTCAGATGCGACCACGATGGGGGTGAATCCGCTCTTCTCCCACTCTGCATTCCAGTTTACGGCAGGCATCTGCTCGACGGTGTATGGCAGTTCGATCTCCATGTTCCCGGCGAGGTCGTCGATGATTTCCCTGAATGCATCCTGATCGAAGAGGGGAGCTTGGATATAGCACCTGAGCTGCTCGTCCTCATAGGCGAACGAGTCGAATCCTAGGTCCGAAACGACTGCCTCTATGATCTCTGCGGTCTCCTCGGAGGGAACCTCTACCGTAATCTCCAGATAGTTCTGACTGTCCATAATCCTGCTCGTTTACATTTTGCTCCGCAAATTTGCGAAAAAACGCTATTCTTTGATTGGATTTTTTCCTAATTTTGATGGAATTACCACGATTGTCACTTAAACCAATACAACTATGAACAGGAAGTCTTTCTTTTATGTCCTTTCTGCGTCGCTTGTGGTGCCTGCAGCGGTCGCTACAATGATCGCTACGGCTTCGGAAGGTGGGATGGTTCCATCTCGTCCGGAAGGCCCATGTGATGTGTACGCAAAGGACGGTGCTCCATGTACCGCGGCTCATTCTTCCACCCGCGCGCTGTACAAGGATTACAATGGCCCGCTCTATCAGGTGATGCGCCAGTCTGACGGCAAGACTCTCGACATCGGTGTCGTTCAGCCAAGCGCCGGCGATCCAGGCGGATATGCTGATGCTGCTGCTCAGGATGAGTTCTGCGCCAATACCTATTGCTGGCTCACCGTGCTCTATGATCAGTCCGGCAATGAGAACCATCTCCGTCAGGCTCCTCGCGGCGGTTTCGGCGGAAATGCATTGGGCGGATTCAACAATGTCCCTATGGCTGACTGGGCTCCTGTTACTATCATGAACCACAAGGTCTACGGCGTCTTCATCAACCAGGGTATGGGACTTCGCTGGAACGATGCGAAGGGTACCGCGGTGGACGATCAGGCAGAAGGTCAGTACTGGGTATTCAACGGCCAGCACTTCAACAGCGGCTGCTGTTTCGACTACGGTAATGCGGAGACCGACAGCCGCGACGACGGTGATGGTACCATGGAGACCACTTACTACGGTGTTTCCCGTGGATGGTACTATGGTGCAGGTCAGGGCCCATGGGTCATGACAGACCAGGAGAACAACCTCGTCGGTTGCGTGAATGACGATCCTGAGGACAAATACTGCCCGACTCTCGTGAGCCAGACAGCTCGCTTCATTACTGCCATGGCTGACGGCGAACCTCATCATTGGAGGTCTATGGCCGGTAATGCTCAGGAGGGCGCGCTTGACATTCTCTATGACGGCGGCCGTATCCGCAATGATCGCAATAGCTATGACCCTATGCGCAAGCAGGGTGCGATCCTTCTTGGAAACGGTGGTGACAACAGCAATGGTTCTGCGGGTACCTTCTACGAGGGCGCGATGACCAAGGCCGGCACTTTCCCAACCGAGGCTGCCAACCAGGCTATCCAGGCAAACATCGTGGCTGCAGGTTACGACGTCCAGCGTCTCGCAATCAGCGGTACGGACAAGGTCGGCTATCCGAACGGACTCCAGACCTTCTCTCCACGCACCAAGCGCAGTACTTCAGTCGTATTCGTGAATACTACCGGGGCTGCCATCGACGACCTCAGCATCACCATCGCAGCACCTCGCGGATGGAAGGCTTTCGTCTCTGGAACCAAGGATAAGGTAAGAAAGATTGGCTATACAGTTCAGCCAGGCCAGAAGGTTGTTGTCAGGTTTGACGTCACTTCGTCCAGGAAGCTCTACAACGGAGACCTCGTTGCAAAGGCAAGCTGGACCGGAGTCAACGGCAAGGCAAGCGAAATCGCAATCGAGAAGGTCCGCAACGTCGAGGACGTCAGGATCAACGAGTTTGCCGTAGCTGGTGCCAACGGAACAGACCAGTTCATCGAGCTCTACAATGCCGGTAAGAAGACCGTCAATATCTCTGGATGGAACCTTACCGCACATTCGCTCCATCTTCCTGCTTTCTCAAGCATCATCGTCCCTTCCGGTACGAAGCTCGCTCCAGGTGAGTACTATCTCATCGGTCTCGCAAGCTCTGGTCTCTCTGTGGAGGCATCAAAGGGTGACAAGACCATCTATGTCCGCAGCGTCGAGGGTATCAATGTCGGTGACGAGATCGAGATCGGCGGCGAGAAGAGAAAGGTTGCCGAGATCGTGAAGCCTGAGCCAAGGCCTGTCATTGCGGCAGGACCGTTCAGTGCCGCAGTGGTCCAGGGCGAAGCTACAACCGTATGGCAGCCACTACCAGAGGGACCAGTCATCACTATCCCTGCCGGTTCAACCAACATCCCTGTTGCCAGCACAAGGGACTTCAAGGTCGGTGACAAGATGGCTATCGGATACGGCTCTACCTATCCTGCAGTTTCGAACAGCATAGAGATATATGAAGTCGTTACCATCACCGAGGTGGGTAAGCCTGGTACTCAGGCTTGGCTCGCAGTCGACGCAAAGCCAGGTGACACCAATATCAAGGTCTCTTCAGTGGAGAATATCTCAGTCGGCGACAAGATTCGTCTCGACATCGAGAGCGAGGGTCACGGAATCGAATGGGTAACCGTCAAGGCGGTAGGTACTGCATGTCATCGCAGTCCTAATCAGGGCCCATTCAAGCCAGGTGAGGACGTTGGTACTGGTCTCGAACTCGAGGAACCGCTCAAGTTCCTCCATTCTCACAACATGCCATTCAGCGTGAACGGAACAGGTATCAGCTTCGAGCCTGCAAGCAAGTTCGACCACTCATCTAACGAGCCAGTTCTTCCTCTTATCAACGCGATAGTTCTCGACAAGCCACTCGCTAAGAATCATCCTGTCGATGAGGTCGTATATGATGCGAAGACCGTGACTGCCGGTTATCAGGGTGAGGTCGCTGCCGATCAACTCTTCGGTGGTCCTGTCCTCGGAAACCAGAGCGGAAACATTACTCTCCGTGATGCAAAGGGCAACATCGTCGATGCCATGAACTACGGTAACGTGGTGGATCCATGGCTCGCAGAGGGTTACCATGCTGAGTCGGGCGAGGAGAAGGAAGGTAGCTTTGCTCCTCTCCCTGCAATGAAGACAAATTTCTGGGGTATCTACAAGACTCCGGCTCTCCGCCCTGCAGCGCTCAGCTCAGGACGTTATCCTGACGGAGCCGATACCGACGACAACAAGATCGACTTCCATTCTCAGATTACGACCACGATGTTCAAGGATGCACCTGCCGGTTCTACCGAGATCCAGATCCATGCAGTCAACGGACTCAGGATAGGCGAAACCCTCTGGTTCAGCACAGGTGACGATGCAGAGAGCGTACGTGCCGGTCTCGTGAACGAGAAGAAAACTCTCAAGGCCCAGATCAGCATGCGTGGTCGTACGATGGAGAGAGAGACCGAGGTGATGGAGATCACCCTCGTCGCTCCTCTCACCAAGGACCGTCCTGCAGGTACTCCTGTAAGCACGGGCGTTCCTACTCCTGGTCTTCCAAACGTATATTAGAAACATGGACGCCAAGAAGATAATGAAGGGGTCGATGGTACTGCTCGGTGCCATCGTCCTCGTCTTGTCTGTCATACTCTGCGTCCATGCCTTCAGCGGACACGGCCTGATCGGTTGCAGCGCGGGAAGCAGCTGCAATCAGGTGCTCGGCAGCAGGTGGTCCTTCGTGATGGGCCTCGTGCCTGTCAGCGGACTCGCCGTGATCGCGTACATCGTATATCTCGTAACCCTGCTGAGCGTCGATTCCTTCAAGGACGATCCGGCATTCGAATCATTGCTGTGGAAGGGAATCACCGTTGTCTGCGGTGCGATCATGGGCAGTGCGATATGGTTCATCTGGCTCCAGAAGAACATGATACGCGCTTTCTGTCCATACTGCATGAGCGCTCATGTTCTTGGGGTGATAACGACGGTTCTGACTCTGACTTACGTGGTCAGATTCGGAATCATGAAGAAGTGGTGGCATGCGGCTCTGTGCTTCGCCGCTGGTGTTCTCCTCGCAGGAGGGTTGGCGACATTCCAGCTTGCGACGACTCCGAGAACCGCATACGAGCGCGGCTTCATCCCTGAGGAACTTCCTCTGAGAGGCCCTGATGAGCTTCCTTCCGTCGGCGATCCCGGAGCTCTGAAAGTCGTGACCCTGCTCTTCGACTACCAGTGTTCTCATTGCCAGAGGGTACATTCGATGCTTCCTCAGCTGGTGGAGAATCTCGGCGGCGAAGTCGTTTTCGTTACCTGCCCGACTCCTCTGAGCAGCGCATGCAATCCGTATGTTCCTTCAGGTGAAGACAGGTTTGCGGGCTCATGTGACCTAATGCGCATCGCTCTGGCTACATGGCTGGTGGACCGCAGCGCATTCTCCGTTCTCGACGAGTGGCTCTTCACTCCTGGCGAGCGTGGATGGTATCCTCGAAAGCCGGCGGATGCCATGGATTATGCAGCCAATCTGATAGGGGAGGAAGCTCTGAAGAAATCCATGGCCAATCCTTGGATAAACGACTATCTGGCGGACATACTCGAGGTCTTCGGACGCACTTCCACCGACAGCATGGCTGCGATTCCTCGATTCATCAGCGGCAATTCATGGGTGGTCCCAGATGCGGACGACGTGGATGGGCTTACTCAGATCATCAGACAATTAACAGAATAAAATATGACACGTAAACAACTTATTCAGACGCTTTCTTCATGTGTGCTTGCTCCGTGCCTCTTCCTGGCTTACCATGCGTGTACAAGCGCAGGAAAGGACCTCCCGTGCGATATCTACAGGAAGGGTGGCACACCGTGTGTGGCGGCGCATAGCACGACCCGTCTGCTTGATTCCAAGTACAGGGGACCGCTCTATCAGGTTCGTCGTGCTTCCGATGACAAGACCCTCGACATCAGGGCCGGCAAGGATGGCTATGCGGATGCTGCAGCTCAGGACCGCTTCCTTGAAGGCACGATAGGCTACATCACGCAGATCTATGACCAGTCAGGTATGGGCAACGACCTCGTTCCTGCGGCGCCGGGTACCTTCAAGGGACCGGACAAGGGCGAGTTCAACACCCAGTCGATCGCAGACATGGCTCCAGTGATCGTCAATGGTCACAAGGCATATGGTATCTACGTTATGCCTGGTATGGGCTACCGCTGCAACAACGCTCGCGGACTCGCGATCAACGATGAGGCAGAAGGTATCTATTACGTGATCGACGGCAAGCATTTCGACAACGGATGCTGCTTCGACTACGGCAACTCTTCGACCAACGGAAAGGCTGTCGGAACCGGTACCATGGAGACCACCTATTTCGGTACATCCACCAACTGGGGAAGCGGTAACGGAGATGGCCCGTGGATCATGGCCGACATGGAGGCCGGTCTCTTCTCAGGCTACGGCGCAAAGAAGAACGACGTCCCTTCGATCGACAGCTGGGACATCCTTTCTGTCTATGTGAACGGTGGTGACGGCAACCAGTGGGATCTCCGTGGCGGCGATGCTACCAAAGAGGAACTCGTGACCTACTACAGCGGCGTGCGTCCTGGCACACCTGAGAAGTCGGATTACTATCCTATGCATAAGAAGGGCGGTATGCTTCTCGGCAATGGCGGCGACAACGGCAACGGCTCTGCAGGTACCTTCTATGAGGGTGTGATGACCTTCGGCTATCCTAGCGACGAGACCATCGCGGCTGTCCAGAAGAACATTGCTTCGGTTCAGTATACCAAGTATCCTCTCAGCATCTCTCGAATCACTTCCTTCACTCCTGGCGAGTGCAAGGCTGTTTCAGTGGCTTTCGTGAATTCTACTGCGAAGGAACTCAAGGACGTGACGCTCAATGTCTCTCTTCCTGAGGGGTGGGTAGTTGCAGGCGATATTCCGCAGCTTGAGGTTCTTGCTCCAGGTGGACATTACACCACGGTTCTTACTATTGCTGCTCCGGAGCAGCGTTCGGCAGGATTTGCCGGTTTCGAAGCAGTGTGGAAGGGTGGCTCGGTGGCTCTCAGCGAGCGTGTGCGCTGCTCTGAACCGATCAAGCTGAATGAGCTTCTCCTCTCGCAGGTAGGAGGCTCTACCGACGGCCAGTTCATCGAGCTCTACAATGCAGGTGACGAGGACGTGGACATCTCCGGACTCAACATCGACATACGTCGCAGCGGTTGGGCATCTCTTACTGCCGCCGTCATTCCTCAGGGTACCGTCATGGCTCCAGGCGGTTTCTATGGCATCGCTCTCGCGCCATCAGCAGTGACCGCTCCTGCAGCCAAGGGTGCGGACAGGGTGTTCCTCTCAAAGGACATCGCTGTCGGTCAGGACATCGCCATCGCTGCCAGCGGTAACAAGATCGCAGCGGCGGGTAAGCCATCCGGCGAGTTCACCACCATCTTCTCTCCAGTGTCTACCGGTCCTCGCATGAACATAGCAAAGGGTGCGAAGAACATTCCTGTGACCAGCATCGCCGGCTTTGCCGAGGGTGAGTACATGGGCATCGATCTCGGTGGAAACTATGAGGTCGTGAAGGTCACTTCGGTAGGTACTCCGGCAACCCAGACCACTCTCAAGACCGAGGCCAACATCGGCGATACCCAGGTCTATCTCGAGACCACCTCGACTCTCCGTCCAGGCAGCGTGATCACTATCGATACCGGTGACAGGATCGAGCTTGCAGAGGTAAAGACCGTGATCAAGAGTGTTGACACTCCTGCTCCTCGTCGTTTCTGGGAGCCTGAGCAGGTCATTGAACCAGGTATCGTGGAGCTTACTAAGCCTATCGAGAAATATCATATGGTCGAGGTCGACGTCTCTTGCCCAGGTACGGGAATCAGTTTCGAACCGGCTCTCGCACATGACCATATCAGCGGTGACGCAGTTCAACCTCTCGGCCTTCCATACGCGCTTTCTGAGCCTCTTGCAACTGAGGTCTGCGCTTATGCGCCTGTTACTCTCGACAGCCCTGATGTCATCATCTGCCGCACATGCGAGACCAGCTTCTTCGGCTATCCTGCATCTGCTTCAGCAGGCTCCATCGCTCTCGTTGATCCATCTGAGGGCGTCATCTTCGACGCTGTCGTCTACGGCTCGCAGCAGAGCAATTCAAGTGCGAACGGAACCATCGCAAGCCCTGAACTCGCAACTCTCGAAGGTGACCAGAACGGTGGCGGAAGCATCGCAGTCGTACCAGGACGTCCTTTCCGTGGCTTCGGACCTAACGCTATGCAGGTTACCGTTCCTGCCCGCAGCCTTGTCCGCATGCCTGACGGTGAGGATACAGACAATCTCAGCATCGATTTCAAGTGTAGCGAAACTCCTACTCCAGGACTTTCCAACACCCTAGAGTAGTACAATGACGCTCGTGTATATAAGAGAGACCGGCCAAAAGTCGGTCTCTTTTAATTTGTGCCGCCGTGAATCATGATTTGCTTTGCCGCGCAAATGTCATTATCTTCGTCCGATTATTCAGAATTGTAATGTCTATATGATAAGGAAAGTATTATTGATTACATTGCTTGCTTTCATGTCGCTGAGCTCATTTGCCCAGAAGAATGAATTCAGGCTTATCGTCTCGGATCCGATGTGGGAGACGGCTGCCTTCCACAATAGGTCTACCCAGACAGGGTACTCCTACACGCCGCATATGGCAGTGGAGTACATGTATGGAGTCAAGCCGTGGTTAAGCGTAGGCGCGTCTGTCGACTTCCAGAGGACCGCATGGACCGAGGATTCTACCAGAAGAAATTTCTATAACCTCTGCGTACTCCCAACGCTGCGATTCACCTATATGCGTCATGGTCTCGTTGACCTCCATTCCGGCATTTCTCTCGGACTGGATGTCAATGGCGGATCTGAGGAATTCTACAAAGGCGGAAAGACAATCGTAAGTGGGGCCGTCGATCTGAATTATTTCGGAGTCAGCGTGGGTAAGAACCATTGGTACGGAACCTTCGATCTAGGAGGAACCTTCGCAATATATGACAAGACTGCGATTTTCCTGTTGTCTGCAAGGATATTCAGGGTCGGAGTCGCATATCGTTTCTAAGTATGAGAAGATATCTATCAATAATCCTGGCTTCCATTTCGATGGTGGCCTGCATGCATCCGCTTGAGGAGTACGTTGAATTGCCGGACGTCACCACGCTTCCGGCAGGCAGCTTTGTCCCAAGTTCTGTTGAGTACGGCATCAAGGGGGCGGAGACACTCTTGAACGATTACCTTTCGCAGGAAGAAGAGACCAAGGCCACAGGTCTTGATTTCGGTGCTGTCGCAAAGGAACTTTTCTCCACAGCCAATGCTAGGAAGGTCGTGTCCTACATCGGTACTTATAAGTCAACCGACCAATTTGGCAATCCCGTAACCCTGTCAGGCCGTATCGTTCTTCCTGCAAACGGTGAGGTGAAGCGTCTGATGATAATGAATCATTATACGATTGCATCAAATGCGGAAGCTCCTTCGGTAAGCTTCCCGTTCGAGTGTATCACTGCGGCCGACGGAATCGGAATGATAGTCCCAGACTATCTTGGATACGGCATCACCGCAGACAGAGTGCATCCGTATCTGGTCGCAGACCTGACCGCCCGCAATGTCCTGGATATGTTCTTCGCGTCCCTTCCTTTCCTCGACGAGATCGGAAGGACTCCTGTGAATGACGACATCTTCATCTATGGCTATTCTCAGGGCGGCGCCACGGCGATGGAGGTGCTCCGATACATCGAAAAGCACCACGGCGACCTCAAGGTCAGGCTCTGCATGGCGGGTGGCGGTCCATACGACATCTGCGCAACCTATGACAAGCTGATTACGGACGACAATACTGCCATTCCGTATGCTGTTCCTCTCATTATTCAGGGAATGGATGTAGGATGTTTCCTCAACCTCAACTACGAGGAATACTTCAAGCCAAGGCTTCTCGAGAATTTCGATGAGTGGATCAACTCGAAGAAGTATCAGAACGCGCAGATAACCAACCTTATCGGCACACATAAGCTCAGTGACATTCTTACCGAGGACGCGATGAACAAGCGAAGCCCGAGCATGTCAAGGCTGTATCGCGCGATGATGGACAATTCGCTCCTGAACGACTATAATTGGAGACCCAAGACTCCATGTTATGTCTTCCATTCGATGGACGACAATGTGGTTCCTTACCTGAATCTTGTCAGGTTTGCTGAAAGGTACAATGCCGAATGCAACGTCACTACCAACGTCGGTCATTACGGAAGCCACGTGATGGGCGCAGTGCATTTCCTCTTTTCAACCCGCTCTTTCCTGAAGGAGCATAATGAAATTTAGCCGTGAGAAAGTATTTATACATATATGCAGCTGCGATCATCGCAAGCCTGTGCTCATGTACTGCAGAATTGAAGTATATCGATTTCGGAGTCGACATCGCCTTCGAGATAGTACCGGAGTCTGTCGGTGCGACTAAGATTTCGGCAAAGGCTGCGCCTTCCATAGATCAGACCTTCTATTATTGGGATGTCATCGAATGCAGCGAACTTGACAAGAAGGCAATGTCAGACGAACAGTTCATGATGCTGAAGGTCGATGAATTGTATGTGGACTATCTTGCTTGGAGACATGAGCTGCTCGTAAAGGGAGAACAATACATTGCCAGCTTCCAGTACCATTGCCTCAGCTATGGCCCTACAAGCTATTTCTATTCGGAACTGAAACCTAAGACAGATTACTATATATATGGTTTCTGCGTAAATCCAGAGACGAAGGATCCTATTGGTGATCTGTGCAAGTTCAAGTTCACCACCATGGAGGAGCCATCTCCTGAATACCGCAATCCTATGACCTTCGATTTCGAGATACATGGTACAGAAGTGATGGTCGTGCCATCAATTGAAGGTCCATCCGACTATTATATATGGGGAATCATCCCGTCATCAGACCTTGAGGATTACGAAATGAATATCGAACCATGGTCGATCGATATGGTGAAGATGATGGTGGACAGCGGAATTCTTCGCGATATGATGTGCAAGGGCATCAGCAAGGAAACCGTAAGCATGGCTGTCGGTCAGGAATATATCCTTGCAGCATCGGCTTACGACTCGAACTACGAGAAGACGGTCTACACTAAGACCTTCGTCTATACCGGCGGACCGGACTTCGAAGTTGAACGCAGTCATGATCCTATGGCGTGGTATCATCCCGGAGTAGTGACCGGGGACTGAATGCCTCAAATCTGAGACTCATAAAAAAGAGACCAGGCTGAACTACAGTCTGGTCTCGTCTTTTATTGTATCGAATCGAGATTACTTGATAGAGATGTTCACGATTGACTTTGCAGGAAGCTCGAGAGTGATGCCATCCTTTGCAACCTTATAGTCCTTGAACTCCTTAGGTGCAATCATTGGAGCCTTTCCGAAATCGTTGTAGTCCTTGATGTCCTTGCAACCGATGATCTCGCCGTTGACGGTCACCTTCTTGCTGCCGATGGTATCCCAGTCGAGAACGATGCTCTGCTTCTTGTCGAGAGAAGGGTTTACGAGGGTTACGTTCATGACGCCGTCCTTGCGTGAAGCAGTGACGCTGAGCTCAGGAACTGCACCGAGATCGGTGGTGGTAAGAGTCCTCTGTGCGAAGCTTACAGGAATGTACTCTGCGTCCATGTGAGCCTTGTACATCTTGAATACATGGTAGGTAGGGGTGAGGATCATCTGGTCGCCCTTGGTGAGGATCATCGCCTGAAGTACGTTGACAACCTGTGCGATGTTACACATCTTGAGGCGGTTGGTGTACTTGTGGAAGATGTTGAGAGAGAGGGCGGCGACCATTGCATCACGCATGGTAGCCTGCTGATAGAGGTGGCCTGGGTCAGTGCCTGGCACAACCTCCCACCAGGTACCCCACTCGTCAACGAGGAGGTCGATGTTGCGCTTAGGATCGTACTTGTCCATGATTGCGATATGCTTCTGGATGCACTCGTCGATGCCTACTGCACGGCCGAGGGTACGATAGTATACGTCATTGTCGAAGTCGAGAGCATAGCCCTTGTCGCCAGGACCCCAGCCGAAGCAGGTGTAGTAGTGAACGGCGATAGCGTCCATCTGGTTCTTGATGGCGTTCACGCAGGTCTCGGTCCAATCGTAGTCGGTATCAGATGCACCGCTGGCGATCCTGTAGAGATTGTGCTCCCTGCTGTAGTTGCGGAGATAGGTGTTGTAGCGACGGAATACGTCTGAATAGTATGCAGGAGTCATGTTTCCACCGCAGCCCCAAGCCTCGTTGCCGACGCCGAAGTACTTCACGTCCCATGCCTTCTCGCGGCCGTTTGCACGACGCATGTCAACTACTGTGCTCTTTGAGTCTGAGGTCATGTACTCAACCCATTTTGCCATCTCCTCTACGGTTCCGCTACCAACGTTACCGCTGATGTATGGCTGGCAGCCGATCATCTCGCAGAAATCGAGGAACTCGTGGGTACCGAAGCTGGTGTCCTCGAGGGTACCGCCCCAGTTGTTGTTGCTGATCTTGGTTCTGTTCTCCTGAGGACCGATACCGTCCATCCAGTGATAGTCGTCGGCGAAGCATCCGCCTGGCCAGCGCATTACAGGAACAGAGAGCTCCTTGAGCGCGTTCATAACGTCGAGACGATAGCCGTTGATGTTTGCGATAGGTGAGTCCTTGCCGACCCAGATACCGTCATAGATACAACGTCCGAGGTGCTCCGAGAACTGTCCGTAGATCTCCTTAGGGATGATCTGACCGTTGGCGTCATTGTCCTGGACATGGACTCTGGTCTGAGCACCGAGTGTCATGCATACTGCGAGTGCCGCAGCAGTAGTGAAAAGGTGTTTCATAGTGTGTTATTTGTTAGTTGGATTTCTTTCCCCAATATGTCTTGTTCTTGCCGGTGGCGGCATAGACGAGGGTCGCCTTGCGTGGAGATGCCTCCCAGTCGCACTCGCGGCTGACGTAGAGGGTCACTCCGTTAGAGGTCTTGAGCACGTTCTTGGCTGGGTCGAAGCTCCAGGTGGCTCCCTTCCATGGACCGTCGCTGATCTTTCCGTCAGCACCGAAGGTCATGTTTGAAGACGCCTTCTGATCCTGGTATCCGTATGAGAGGTCGATGTGCTCCCATGTTCCGGCGATCTCGTCCGCAGATATCTCGATCTGAGGAACTGCACCGTAGCGCTCCGGAAGTACGAGTGGCCAGCCGTCCTCTGTCCATACTATCCTGCGTACATGACCGAGCATCACAGCGTTCGGAGCGTTTCCGCCGCCATTTGTAGGGAAGCGGGCCTGAGAAGCGTAGTACCAGTTGTCCTTGCCGTCGTCGAAGATCGCACAGTGGCTGATTCCTACCCAGCCGTTGCTGCCTGCGAACTTGTATGGATGGGTCATGATAGGATATGCCTGGCCGAGGTCGATAGCGCTGCTGCCGTTGATGTCCACGTATGGACCGTCAACATCCTGAGAACGGAGCACACGGGTGTTGTATGCAACGCTCAGCTCGTCATAAGCCACGAAGAGGTAGTAGTAGCCGTTGCGGTAGACGATCTCAGGACCTTCCGAGCCCTGCCAGCGTCCTCCGCGGCTCTCGATAAGCTTTCCGTATGGGGCAATGTCGCTATCCGAACCCCATGGGTCAGGGAGCTCAGCCTTGGTCTTACCGCTCTGAGGGTCGAGCTCTACGGCTGCGATTCCGCTGTGCCAGCTGCCATAGATGAGCCAGTGTGCGCCCTCAGGGGTCACGATGTATGATGGGTCGATCGCATTGAACTTGAAGTAGCCGTTCCAGTCGTTGGTGTTGCTGCGCTTCCAGTTCTTTCCGAGGTCCGATGATGAGCAGATGACGAAGCCCTTGTCCTCCCAGCTGCCGTTGTCGCCAGGGTTCTCGGTCTCCATGAGTCCGATGAAGGCTCTCTCCGTCCATGTTCCGTCGAATGCGGTCGAAACAGGTTTTCCGTTTCCGATGTAGTTGTCGAGGATGATAGAGTAGTACATCCTGTAGATGGTTTTTCCTCCGATCTGGACCTTACGCACGCAAGGTGCCCAGAAGCCGTACTGAGGCTCGGTGATCGCAGGAAGTCCGAGCTTGGTCCTGTACTCGTTGCACTTGGTGAGCAACCATGCAGGAGCCGAGTTCATGGTCGCACCGAGATACTCCCAGTTGATGAGGTCCTTAGACCTGCGGCCATGGAAATGTCCGTGTCCGTCATGAGCGTTTCCGAAGGAAGCGTCAGTCTGGTACATGTAATAGTATCCGTCGTCAGCGAGGACTACGGATGGGTCGTGAACGTTTGCGAGGTTCCATTCATTGCGCTTGCTCCAGTCGGCGATGTTGCGGTAGTCGTCCTTGTACTTAGGAGCGACGTAGTCGTCGAGATTGCCCGACTTAGGAGTGGTGAAGCTGGCTTCCTCGGAATAGTTGGTCTTGCCGGAAGCCATCACGAAGGCTCTGACATAGTAGGTCTGACCGCCCTTGAGACCGTCGAGGACAGCGGTGAAGTCCGAACCGCTCACGTCCTTCCTGTTGGAAGAGAGGGTAGGGCCTTCCTGGAGCGAGTATACGAAGCCCTTCATCGTGATATCGGAAGAGCTGATCTCAGTGCTTGACTTGACTGTTGCGCTACCGGACTCGATGTCGGATACGGTCGGTTTTGCTACAAGGGTCTTTCCAGGCTGTGGATCAGGATCTGGACCGGGGCCAGGAGTGGGATTCGGCTCTGGTTCGCCACAGCTCACTGCCATGAGCGCGAAGGCTGCTGCAATAGCCTTGATGATGTTGCTTGCGTATTTCATTTCGCTCGAAAAAATAATAAAGGGGGCGAAGGGATTGGCTTCGCCCCCGTAAAGATATGAATTTTTACTTAACTACAGGGTGAACACTGTAACCAGCTGCGAAGAATTCCTCCGCATTGTCGTGGTTGTCGTTCGCTGAGTTACCATTAAGGTTAGGGTTTGCATCGAGAGTGCCCTGGAAAATAGGGAAGTACTCGTGACCTGGCTTGTAGTAGCTGAGTGAAGCGTCAACGCTGCCGGCAGCATTGAATGTGCTGTGCTCGATGATCTGGTTGAGACGATCCTGGCTGTAGAAGAAGCCCCAACGGATGAGGTCGATACCACGGCCGTTCTCGCAACCGAACTCCTTTGGACGCTCAACGTTTGCGATCTGCTCGAAGAGAGCGTCAGCAGTAGTGAAGTCCTTGAGCTCAAGCCTAGGGAGTGCAGCACGTACACGAACCTCGTTGATGTAGTCGATGGCAACCTGGTTAGGGCCGCTGATCTCGTTGATACACTCTGCAGCGCGGAGAAGGACGTCAGAATAACGCATCATGCGGAGGTTGATACCGCAGTGAAGACCGGTGACGATCTTGTCGCTGAGACCGAGGCGAGCGTTGGTGAACTTAGCCACAGGGATACCGCCGTTGGTAGGGTTAGATACAGGAGTTGCAGTGATTGCATTGCAGTAGAGCTCGTTCTTACGTGGGTCGCCTGCAGGGTAAGCTGCGGTCTTGGTTCCGGTGTAAGAATCATACTCTGCCTCATAGGTGCAGAGGGTCCAGTAGAGACGTGGATCGAGCTTACCGTCGGTGCAGCGCTCTGACTTGAAGAGCTCATAGAGCCAGTCTGCAGCAGCAAGGTCACCCCAGCTACCATACTCGCTAGGACCGTAGTTGCTCTCTACGGCATGGCCCTGGGTAGCGTTTGAGCTGATGTTGACAGGAGTCCACTCCTCGTCAGTGCCCTGGAGGTCATGGTCTACGAACTGAACCTCGAAGAGGCTCTCGTTGTTGTTCTCGAAAGCAGCGCCTTCCTTGAAGTTCGCACCGAAGTCATCCATGAGCTCGTAATGACCGAACTCGCCGCGTATGATCTTCTCGAGGAGGTCGAGAGCGGCAGCATAGTCGTGACGGAACATGTATGCACGTGCAAGGTAGCCGGCAGCAGCGCCTGAAGTAGCGCGTCCCTTTGCGAACTCACCGCCAGCATCCTTGGTAGGGAGCATATCCATCGCTGCGATGAGGTCAGCCTCTACCTGGTCGAGGATCTCGTTCTGGCTCACGTTCTTTGCGAACATGGTCTCGAGAGACGAGTACTGGTTGTAGTCATTGAAGAGAGGAACTGTCTGATAGTAGGTTGCAAGCTCATAGTAGGCGAGACCTCTGAGGAAGTATGCCTGACCCTTGATCTCGTTGTAAGCCTTCTCGGAAATCTTTGCGTTCTCGATCTTGGTGATGATGAAGTTGCAACGGTTCACGACGTGGAAGCAGTCACGCCAGATCCACTGGCAACCGATCTCGTCGGTGTTGGCAACGTTGAGGTTGTCGTATGGGAGGTACCAGATTTGTGATGCGTTCCATACCTCGTCACCGCGGACAGCGTCCATGGTGTAGCCTACGCGGGCGAATGTGCCCTCGAGGCGGATTCTGTTGTAGCATGCCACGAGAGCCTCCCTGAGGTCTGATTCGGTCGCGCCGAAGTCGTAAGTCGTCTGGTTGTTAGGGTTCTTGACGTCGAGTGCAGAGTTGCAAGACGCCATGCCACATACAATCGCGAGGGCTCCCAGAATTATATTGATCTTTTTCATTTGTTCTTGGTTTTCTGGTTGGACTTCTTAGAATGAAAGCTTAGCACCGAACATCACTGTCATAGGGGTTGGGTATGAGCAGTAGTTGTAACCTGGGGTGAATGTGCCACCTGCGAAGTCGATGTTGTAGCCTCTGTACTTTGAGAGGGTTGCGATGTTCTGGGCAGATACATAGAGGCGTGCGCCTGAGATGATGCCCTTGAACCACTCGTCCTTGAAGTTGTAGCCGAGCTCGATGTTAGAGATCTTCCAGTATGAACCGTTCTGGAGGAAGCGAGCTGAGAAGAGGTCGTTGGTGACTGAACCCTCAGCCTTGTACGCTACTCGTGGAGTAGTGGTGCTGTGGTTCTCTGGAGTCCAAGCGTTGATGAGCTCAGTGCTCTTGTTGGTAGCGCCGTAAGAGCCACGGAGAGTCATGTCCACATAGTCGAGCACCTTGAAGCCTGCTGCACCGAAGGTAGCGACGCTGAGGTCGAAGCCCTTGTACTCGATGCGGAAGCTGAGACCGAAGTTGACCTTTGCCATACCGTTGCCGATGAAGTCGCGGTCCTTGTCGGTGATCTCGCCGTCATTGTTCACGTCGACATAAGCGACGTCACCTGGCTGCGCACCGTTCTGGTTCACATGCTTGCCCTCTGCATTGGTATAGTTGTCGATCTCGTCCTGGCTCTGGAAGATACCATTATATACATAACCGTAGAACTGACCAACTTCCTTGCCGACCTCGGTACGGCAGAAGCCGTCGGTACGGCCCTCACCTGAGATACCGAGAGAGGTAACCCTGTTCTGAGGGATGGTAACGTTACCGGAGATGTCGTACTTGAGCGCATGGTCGTAGTTGTGGAATGCTGCTGCGAGCTCGAAGCCGCTGTTCACCATGGTAGCTGCGTTCATTGTCACGCTTCCGTTGGTGACACCTGCCTCGGCAGGAACTGCCACGCTGTAGAGGAGGTCCTCAGAGACTGCACGGTAGTAGTCGCCGTTGATCTCGAGTCTGCTGTTGAAGAGACCGAGGTCGAAACCTACGTCGAGGGTCTTCTTCTTCTCCCAGCGGATAGCCTCGTTCACGTAGTTGGAAACTGCTGAACCGGTCACCTTGTTGCCACCGAAGCTGTAGGTGTAGTTACCACGTACCATGGTGTCCATGTACTGGTACTCACCGATGTTCTCGTTACCGAGGATACCGTAGCTTGCGCGGATCTTGAAGAGGCTCACCTTGCGTGAATCAACATTGAAGAAGTTCTCCTTGTCGATTCTCCAACCTGCAGAGAATGAAGGGAACCAATCCCAGTGGTTGAGTGAAGAAAGGCGGCTTGAACCATCACGACGAACGGTTGCCTGGAGGAGGTACTTGCCATCGAAGTCGTAGTTGATACGGCCGATGTATGAAGCAAGGACATGCTCGCTCTCGTAGCTGCCTGCGTCCCTGGTGGCGGCGTTGCCGACCTGGAGATAGTAAGGCTCAGGCATGCTGGTACCGGTACCGGTGAGAGTGTGATAATACTCACGCTCGAAGGTGTAACCGAGCACTGCATTGACGTGGTTGCGGCCGAACTTTCCGTCATAGGTGAGGTAGTTCTCGATGAGGCCGTCGCTGTATGTCCTGTAACCCTCGTTGAGCTTCTCGTTGCTCTTGTCGAGGTAGTTGGTAGAACTTACGATGAACGCAGGGATGAAGGTGAAGTCCTTCGCGAAGGTCCTGCTGTAAGAGAGGTTGAGGTTGTAGGTGAGGCTCTGGTTAGGGTTGCTGTAACCGAACATACCGAGGAGGTCCACGGTAGCTGTACCAGTAGCGACGATACGGTCAACCTTTGAGTTTCTCTCGAGGAGATTGTTGGTGAGGAGAGGGTTGGTCATACGGAGGTCACCATGAATCTTGTCATAGTAGGTACCGTAGCCATAAGCATCGTAGCTGTAGTTAGGAGCTGCTGCGATCACGTCGTCGAGGCACCAGGTCTTGTCGTCGTAAGCCTTGATGGTAGGAGGCATGAGGAGTGCAGATGCCATCACCGGGTACTGCTGGCCGTAGAGACCCTGCACATACTCGTTGGCATTCGAGAGACCCATGTTGTCCTGTGCGCTGTGGCTATATACGATACCGGTCCTGAACTTGATGAACTTCACATCCATGGTGTTGTTCACGCGTGCGGTGAAACGGTCGTAGTTAGGACCTGCACCCTGGAGGGTACCCTTCTGGCTGAAGTAGTCGAGAGCGACGTTGTAGGTGTTGTTCTGTCCACCGCCGGAGAGGTTGATGTTGTGGTTCTGGCGGATACCGAGCTTGAACATTTCGTCGTACCAGTCGGTGTTGACCTTCTTAGGATCGATATAGTTCTCGCTGTTCACGTCGTAGCCTGAAGGGATGGCCATGTTGCTGTTGGTGTATGCAGTGCGTACATAGTCGCTGTACTGAGATGCATCCATCACGCTGTAAACGCCACTCTTGATCTTGTCGATACCTACATATCCGGAGTAGTCAACGCGTACTGGCTGATCCTTCTTACCGCCCTTGGTGGTGATGATGATCACACCGTTTGCTGCACGCGAACCGTAGATAGCGGCTGCAGATGCGTCCTTGAGGACCTGGATGGTCTCGATATCGTTTGGAGAGAAGTCGCGGATGGTGGTTCCCATAGGCACACCGTCGATGACATAGAGAGGAGCTGTGCTACCGAAGCTACCCAAACCACGGATGCGGACTGCAGGATCAGCACCAGGCTGACCGTCTGAAGTGATCTGGACACCGGCAACCTTACCCTCGAGCATGGTCGAGATGTTGCTGTTTGAAACCTTCTTCATCTCGTCAGCGTCGACGATCGATACTGAACCGGTGAGGTCGGCCTTCTTCTGTGAACCGTAACCAACGACTACGATCTGGTCGAGGAGAGTGTTCTCAGACTTGATGGTGATGACACCGAGGTCGGTGCGTCCTGCGAGCTCCATCTCGATGGTCTCGTAGCCGAGGCCCACGAACTGGAGGGTTGCGTTTGCAGGAACAGAGAGAGTGAAGTAGCCGTCGAAGTCGGTGGTGGTACCGATGGTGGTACCTGCTACCATGACGCCGACACCCATTGCTGGCTCGCCGCTTTCCTCGACAACCTGACCCTTGACGGTCACCTTGTCTGCCTGCTGAGCCATAGCATCTGCTGCAAATGCGCTGAAGCTAGCTGCCGGAGCAACTGCGAGGGCTGCGCAGAGAAGTGCTTTCGCAAATGTATTTTTCATATTCTATCGTTCAATTTTACAGGTAATTGAGGTAAGCCTCCTCGACGATGTTGCAGAAGTTGAGGTCGCTGCTGTTCACGCCAAGGTTGTCATAGTACTGGAAGTGCTCCTTGCCGTTTGCATAGATCACATGGTAACGGATGTTGGCGGTGTTGTCGCCACAGTTGGTCACGGTGATGGTGATCTCGGAACCGTTGATGTTTGCTGCAAAGGTGTCCCAATCCCAGTTGCTGCTAGCTACGACGGTGTCGTAACCGCCGCCCCAACCGAAGTGGTCCTCACGTACGACTGCGTACTCGGTGAGGTCTGCTGCACGGAGAGCGGTGCAAGGGCTGTGGAAGTTTGCGAGGTTGTCGGAACCGACCATCATGGTCACGGTCTCGCTGGTGTATGGAGCTACATGCCACTCCTTAGAGAATCCCTCTGGAACCCACCAACCGGTGCTGAAGTCAGAAGCGCCGACCTGAGTTGTCTGAGGCTCGTTGGCACTCTTGGCGATAACGAGGCTTGCTGAAGTCTCGACGGTCTTGCCTGAAGCAGAGGTGTAGGTGATGGTTGCTGCGTTCTCCACGGTACCTGCGGTAGCCTCGTGTACGAACTTGTCACCTGCGTATGCTACGGTGAACTGGGTAGGAGCAAGCATAGACTTGCTGCCGTCGCTGTAGGTTGCCTCTACCTGGAATGCACCGGCTGAGAGGGTCACATACTTGGCGTTTCCGATAACGTTAACCTTGGCTGACGCCTCGAGGCTCACGATAGGGTTGGTGACTTCGATAGTGTAGAAGTTGTTGACAGACTTGCCATAGTTGCCCTGCTTGGTCTTGCTGTAAGAGTATACTACGGTCTTGCTTCCGACAGTGGTGAGGTCAGGAACCACGGTGAAGGTGATGTCGTCCTTCTCGGCAACAGCTACGGAACCGTCCTCGAAGGTTACGGTAGCGACAGCCTCGCCCCAGTAGTCCTCATCGCCGATCTCGAGTGCGGTAGGGTAGCCTGCAGCCACGATAGATACTGGCTGCTGATCCTCCACTGCTGCGATCTTTGAAGGAATGAGGTATGCCTTCTTCATCTCGAACCAGCTGCCGTCGCAGATGAGGAATGCGTTGAACTCATCTGAGCTGACAGGGTGGTTGTAGGTCTCAGTCATTACGACAGAGCCGTCCTTGCTGGTCATCTTTGCGGTTACGAAGGCGTAGCCTGATATAGAGTGGTCGATTTCCATCTCGACGGTCGCTCCCTGAATGTTTTCACGGAAGTCGTTCCAGACGTCGCCGTCGCCGTCAAGGTCCTCATAGTCGGTGCCGATAAGGGCACCGTTGTAGTCACCGTTACCCCAGCCGTATGCGTCTGAGCGGATGACGAAATACTCGCTGTAACCGTCGCCGTCGCGCTTGCCCTTTGAAAGGCAGAGGTTCCAGTTGTTCCAGTTGTTGGCACCTGAACCATGGTTTACAAACTCGAGGTGGAGGAGCTTGTTCGAAGGTACAGGGAAATAATCTGAGAATTCAGTCCACCAGCCTGATGAACAGTCCTCAGCTCCGACGATAGCGTTAGCAATCGTGACATAGGTGGTATCACCTGTGTCCTTCTTGTTCTTCTCCGCTATCTCATCGATCCTGCTCTGGAGGTCCTCAGGAGCGTTGATCTCGATCATCGAGATCTCCGAGCAGCTGACGGACACCGCTGCAGTGAATGCTGCAGTGCAGAGTACGCTTAGCATCAATCTTGGAGTTTTCATGCTTTTACGATTTTGATTTTTAGAGTTGATAATTGTTGTTGATATGTGATTACTATAAAATGCAGTTCAGCCCGTCCGGACGACTCGTGGATGACTCGTGTACCGGCGGGTTCACATGGTAGATATTTGAACGATCGTATTTCTGCACAGAACCTCGAGAATACGGCAGAATCGTAGCCAAAATGGCCATGAATCGTTTCAGTGTCATAACATTTGTGGATTATCCACCGCAAATGTATAGTTCTTTAAAACTAAAGAAGTGAACAAACAAACACAAAAGGTGGATTTTTGGACACTACTCTTTGGGGAATGAACTAGGTGATACTCCGAACTCCTTGGTGAAGCAGCGCGTGAAATATTTAGGGTCGTTGAATCCGACCTCGTATGCGATCTCGGATATGTTCATGGTCTTGCTCACGGAGTTGTTGATGAGCATCTCGCGGGCGATAGATAGACGGTATGTCCTGATGAACTGTCCGACAGAATGGCCCATCGCTTCCTGCATTCTCTTGTTGAGGAGGGTCTTGCTAAGGCCCATCGCACTGCAGAAGGTTGCGACGTCGAGCTCTGGATCCTTGTAATATTCGCGGACTACCTCTAGAGCCTTGGCGACGAACTTCTCGTTCTTGGTCTCTTCAGGCGACCTGTTCTCCTGAGCGTTCAGGATCTTCTGGCCGGCGAGTTCCTCGTTCTGCCTGCTGAGTATGAGGTTCTGACGAGCAAGCTCATCGGCTTTCTGCTCGATGAGAAGTTTCTGCTGAGATATTTCGCGTGTCGTTTCCTCACCCTTTTCCTGAAGCTGCTGCTTGTATTTTACCAGTGACTTCATTTTCCATTTCTGATACCACAGACCGGCAGATGCGAGAAGGATGAGCATGATTACGTAGAACCACATCGAGTGGTAGAAATACGGCGCCACTCTTATCGAGAGCTCTATGTTTCCTATTATCTCTCCGGCAGGGTCGTGTGCTCTGACATGAAGTATGTACCTTCCGCTGCTCAGTGAAGGGAATGTGATGAAGTTCCTGTGCATAGGAAGTTCGAACCACTCGCTGTCCAGGCCTTCCATCATGTAGGAATAGCTGGTCGACTGCTCCGGCCCGAAACTGAGAGAAGAGAACTGGATGCCTATCGAACGGTCCCTTTCGTGTATCTTCAGTCTCCGTGGACTGATGTCGTGCGAAACCTTTTCACCTACGGAGATGGCAGTGAAATGGAGGTCTGGGTGGCTCAGCCTGCTGACGATATTGCCCGGGTTGATCACGGACATGCCGTTCACATGGCCGAAATAGAGCCTTCCATCGCTGCCCCTGAAAGATGCGTTCCAATAGAAATGGCTTGATTCCAGACCGTCGAGGATTGAATAGGAGGTGAATCTTCCGTTCTCCGGGTTGAACTTTGACAAACCGCTCTCGGTAGAGATCCAGAGCACTCCGTCCTGATCTTCCAGTATGCCCTTGACGCAGTCGTTCACCAGGCCTTCCTCATGGCCATAGTTTACGAACGAATAGCTTCCGTCGCTTGAATATACGGACTTGTAGATTCCGTTTCCGTTGCTGCCGACCCATATCGTACCGTCCGCAGCCTCGCAGAAGCAGGTGATCTTTTCTAGGACCTTGCTGTCCGGATCGTCGAGTTTGCACCTGTAATTAAGGTACGGGAATTCCATCCCCTCTGCCGAGACTATCCTGCTGTCGAGGTCGAAGATGAACACTCCTTCCTGCGTGCCGATCCAGAGATTGTTGTTCCTGTCGATAAGCGAGCCTATGCTTCCGTAAGCCTGATTCTTGAGAGCAGGGAGCAGCGTCTCCTTCTCCATGTCATAGTAATATATGCCCACATTGGTACCTATCCACATCAGCCTGTTCTTCCTGTCCATGCAGAGCGAACCGATGTAGCTCATCCAGTCCGGAACCTGCTGTCGCGGAGTGATGCTTCCCATTACCTTCAGCGGAAGCTGGGTCGAGACTATGTTGACTCCGCCGCCCCAGGTGCCCACCCAGAGCCTGTCCATGTCGTCCTCCGCAATCGTGCTGACGGAATTGTGGCTCAATCCTGCGTTTTCCGTCGTGAATCTGCGGAATCCTTCCCATTCTTTGCTCATGCAGCTCAGACCAGCCTCCACATTGCCTATCCAAAGCTTGCCGTGGCTGTCCTCGAATATCGCATTGACAGGGTTCGGGGGCAAGGTAAGTCCATTCCCTTTAGCCCCCGAGTAGTTCTCCACCGGCAGGAGCTTAGGATATATCTGTACGAATCCTGCACTCTCTGTACCTATCCATATATAATCTCCATAAACCTTGATGCAGTTCAGGAATTCGCTGCTCAGAAGTGCA
>NZ_JBAEER010000052.1:0-23183 GCF_056207615.1 Candidatus Cryptobacteroides sp.
GTGCCTGCATGACCCTCATGCTCCAGTCTTCGGCTGCGACCATGTCCCTCACCATGCTCCTCGTCTCAGTCGGAGTCATTCCTTTCGAGATGGCCGCTGCGATGGTCCTCGGTGAGAACATCGGTACCACCATCACTTCAAACATCGCAGCATCGGTCGCAAACGTCTCTGCGAAGAGAACCGCACGTGCCCACATGCTCTTCAACGTGTTCGGAGTGATCTGGGTGCTCTGCCTCTTCAAGCCTTTCCTCAAGCTCATCGGCCTCATCGTCGACGCTCTCGGATTCGCAAATCCTATGACTACCGACTTCAATGGCCACGAGGAGGAGCTCGCTGCAACGCTTCCTTACTGCGTCGCAACCCTCCACACCCTCTTCAACCTGATCAATACCCTCATCCTCATCTGGTTCATTCCTCTCATCGAGAAGATCGTGAAGCGTCTCGTACCTTCTCCACAGGGCGAGGAAGAGGTCTTCAAGCTCAAGTTCATCCACGGCGGTCCTGTCGGTATCCCAGAGCTCTCCATCAACGAGGCTCAGCAGGAGATCGTCCACTTCGGAGAGGTCTGCTACGAGGGCTATGCCGTCATCCGCGAGGCTGTCAACGAGCAGGATCCGGACAAGTTCGAGGAGTATGCAAAGCAGCTTAACAAGTATGAGGAGATCACTGACAAGATGGAGTTCGAGATCGCTTCGTACCTCAACGAGATCAGCAGGGACGAGATCTCGAACGAGTCTGCCGAGAAGCTCAAGAGCATGTACAAGATCATCGGCGAGATGGAGTCTCTCGGAGATTCTGGAGATGCAATCGGACGTCTTCTCAAGAGAAAGTGGGCACACAAGAAGGTATTCGACGAGGATATGCTCAAGAGGCTCAACCGTATGCTTGACATCGTAGACGTCGCTTACCAGGTGATGGTAGAGAACCTCAGGAACAAGCATCTCACCACCATCAGCAATGCCGTAGATGCAGAGTGCAACATCAACGAGTGTCGTAACAACCTCCGCGAGGAGCACATCAACAACATCGAGGGTGACAACTACGACTACACTTCAGGCGTATACTATATCGACCTCGTGTCAGAGCTTGAGAAGATCGGTGACTTCATCATCAACGTATCTGAGTCCAAGCTCAAGATGGTAACCAAGCGTCAGTAAATGAGACTTTCGACCATCATAGGGATAGTCACCGGCCTGGTGGCGACCGTGTCCTGTGGCAACATGCAGTCTTCGTCGGATAAGACGGAGGCTGTTGCCGTTTCTGCGACACGTCCGTTCCGTCAGGTTGAGGTGCCAGGAATCTATGGCGGTCAGGATGCTCTTAAGTACTTCGCAGGACACTACTGGGACCATTTCTTCCAGGGTGCCGACGAATGGGCCAGCGACTCTCTGATGATCGCAGGAATAGGGCAGGGCGAATTCGAGCAGGCTTTCTCCAACTATGTCTACACCCTGGAGCACCTCTCGCTCGACGAGGCGTGTGCCGAGCTCCGGAAGCTCTACCAAAAGCTTGAGAGTCTCCGCTCGGATGCAGGCAGCGAAGCTTTCGACGGCTTCATCGCCGTTGCCGAGAGATATCTCTACGACCCGAACTCTCCGCTCAGGAACGAGGACCTCTGGAATCCGCTAGCCGATGCCTTGTCCAAGGATTCGGCAGTGTCGATGGACAAGAAGCCTCAGTATGAGTTCCAGTCACGTACCAGTGCGCTGAACCGTGTAGGCAGCAAGGCCGCTGACTTCCGTTTCTGCGACAGGAAAGGAAAGTCGAAGAATCTCTATTCGATAGAGGCCGAGAATACTCTCCTTTTCTTCAGCAACCCGGGTTGCAATGCGTGCAAGGAGATCATCGAGAACCTCCGCAAGAGCCTCAAGGTGGGCTATCTGATGGAGTCCGGGAAGCTGGCGGTGGTCAACGTCTACATAGACGAGGACATCCAGGCTTGGCGTGAATACATGCCTTACTATCCCGAGGAGTGGTACAACGGCTATGATCCGGATTTCGTGATCAGGACCGACCTCCTCTACAACGTGAGGGCGATACCCTCTCTCTACCTTCTTGACAAGGACAAGAAAGTCATCATGAAGGATGCAACAGAAGAAAAAGTGTTTAACTATATAGACAACCTTTAAGCCACATAACTATGGAAATCAAAAAAGAACTATGGGCAGTTGCCCCAAATGGACAGGACATCTACAAGTACACCATCACTAACGGCCAGGGCGCAAGCGTGGTGCTCAGCAGCTATGGTGCAGCAATCGTATCAATCAACGTACCTGACAAGGACGGTGTTCTCGGTGACGTAGTCCTCGGCTACCCTAAGGCAGAGAGCTATTATGGTGACGGTCCTTTCTCAGGAAAGGTTCCTGGCCGCTTCGCTAACCGTATCGCCAAGGGTAAGTTCACCCTCGACGGAAAGGAGTACACCCTCAACATCAACAATGGCGAGAATCACCTTCATGGTGGTCCTACCGGCTATGCAGAGAGAGTCTGGGACAGCCAGATCGACGGCTTTGCAGTTGAGTTCAAGTATTTCTCACCAGACGGCGAGGAAGGATATCCTGGAAACCTCACAGTCATTACACGCTACGAGTGGAGCGAGGACAACAAGCTTACCATGACTTTCAAGGGTGAGACCGACGCTCCTACCGTCGTAAACCTCGTGAACCACGTTTACTTCAACCTCGAGGGAGAGGGCGCAGGCGAAGGCAATATCTTCGACCACATGCTCCAGCTCAACTGTTCAGAGTTCCTTCCAACAGACACAGGTCTCATTCCTCTCGGAGCACCAGCTCCAGTCGCTGGCACACCGCTTGACTTCCAGAACGGAAGAAGAATCGGTGACGATATCCTCAACTTCGACTTCGAGCCGCTCAAGATCGGTAAGGGTTACGACCATTGCTTCCTCATCGACGGTGCACAGCCTGGTCAGCTCCAGGACGCAGCTACTCTCTGGTCAGAGAAGACCGGTCGTCAGCTCAACATCGCTACAACCCAGCCTGCTATCCAGATCTACACTGGTAACTTCGTAGGCGGAAGCCCGGTAGGTAAGTGTGGCCGCAGCTACAATGACTACGAGGGTGTCGCAATGGAGACCCAGCACTTCCCTGATTCACCTAACCAGCCAGAGTATCCTTCAACAGTGCTCAGGCCAGGTGAGGTTTACCAGGAGGCTACTGTATACGCATTCTCTGTAAAGAAGTAATGAAGCAGTATCTTGATTTATTAAGAGACGTACGTGAGAACGGAGCCGTGAAGACTGACCGCACAGGTGTCGGCACGCGCTCCGTCTTCGGACGTCAGATCAGGTTCGACCTCAGCGAGGGTTTCCCTCTTCTCACCACGAAGAAGGTCTTCCTCAAAGGCGTGATCCACGAGCTTCTGTGGTTCCTCAAGGGCGACACCAACATCAAGTATCTCGTCGACAACGGCGTCCACATCTGGGATGAGTGGGCGGACGAGAACGGCGACCTGGGCAGCGTATACGGCAAGCAGTGGAGGTCATGGGAGACCACCGACGGCAGGATCGTGGACCAGATCGCAGGCATCATAGACCTCATCAAGAACCATCCGGACTCACGTCGCATCCTCGTATGCGCATGGAATCCGGGCGAAGTCGACAAGATGGCCCTGCCTCCTTGCCACTGTATGTTCCAGTTCTATGTGGCCGACGGAAAACTCTCATGCCAGCTCTATCAGAGGTCGGCAGACATCTTCCTCGGCGTACCGTTCAACATTGCATCATATGCGCTCCTGACCATGATGCTGGCGCAGGTATGCGGTCTCCAGGCGGGTGAGTTCGTACACACCTTCGGCGACCTGCACCTCTACCTGAACCACACCGAGCAGGCAGACCTTCAGCTCTCCCGTGAGCCGAGGGCGCTTCCCAAGATGCAGATCAATCCAGAGGTCAAGGACCTCTTCGAATTCAGGTACGAGGACTTCACTCTCACCGAGTATGATCCTTGGCCAAAGATTTCAGCTCCGGTAGCAGTATGATGGAAAGATGCCTCATAGTAGCATGCGCCTCCAATGGTGCGATAGGTAAGGACAATCAGCTCCTCTGGCACATCAGCGAGGATCTGAAGTTCTTCAAGTCGTCGACCATGGGTTGTCCCGTGATCATGGGACGAAGGACATTCGAGTCCATCGGACGAGCCCTGCCAGGCCGTCTGAACATCGTCGTGTCCCGTACCATGACCGAGGCTCCCGCAAAGATAAGCGTGGTCTCTTCTCTCGAGGAGGCCTACACCCTTGCGGAGGAGTCTGGTGCGGAGCGCTGCTTCCTTATGGGTGGCGGGCAGCTCTATGCGGCAGGACTGGGCTGCACCGACAGGCTCTATCTCACGAAAGTGATGGTCGACATCCCCGAGGCTGACACTTTCTTTCCGGACGTGGACTGGTCCGAGTGGACAGTCGAGTCCGAGTCGGAAGTCAAGAAGGATCCTGAGACAGGATATGACTTCCAATTCGTAATATATAAAAGGAACTTAAACGAAGAGACATGCAAGAAAGAGAAGGATTCGGCAGCAGATTCGGTACTCTAGTCGTCATCGCCGGTTCGGCGGTCGGACTGGGCAACATCTGGCGCTTCCCATACATGGTCGGTACCAACGGCGGTGCCGCCTTCATCCTCATCTACCTTTTCTTCGTCCTCCTGATCTGCCTACCGATGCTCGTGTCGAAGCTGGTGATCGGAAGGCGTAGCCGCAAGACGGCATTCGGTTCCTTGAGAACCCTCGCTCCAGGCAATCCCCTCATGAAATATGCGGGTTACCTGTACCTCTTCATTCCGACCATCGTGCTCTCGTACTATTGTGTGATAGGTGGAATGACGGTGGAGTATTTCATCCGCGCTCTCGGATTCAGCGTGACTTCCACACCGGCCACGGCCGTGATATGGATGCTCGTCTTCCTCGCCGCGACCGGTCTTATCGTGACCGCCGGCGTGGAAAAAGGAATAGAGCGCTTCAGCAAGGTCATGATGCCGGTGCTCTTCCTCATCGTGATCCTTATCGCAATCAGGTCCATGACCCTTCCTGTACGCCCCGGTGCCGGCTCATCAGCCGCAGACGGACTTGTGTTCCTCTTCCGTCCCGACTTCAGCAAGGTCACCACGCACACCGTGCTCGCAGCCCTCGGACAGGCTTTCTTCTCCCTCTCCATCGGAGCCGGAGTGCTCATCACCTACGGCTCATACATCCGTAAGGAGGACAATCTCGTCAAGACTTCTGCGCAGATCGCCCTCTTCGACCTTATCTTCGCGATCATCGCCGGCTGTGCAGTCATCCCTGCGGTGTTCGCTCTCAAGAACGACCCTTCTACCGTGCTCGCCGACAATACCGATTCGGCGCTCGTGTTCAACATACTTCCTGAGGTCTTCCCTCAGATGCCTCTCGGCGCGCTCATAGGCGCGTTCTTCTTCTTCGCCCTCATCCTTGCGGCTCTCACCTCATCGCTCTCGCAGTACGAGGTGCCGGTAGCATATCTCGTCGAGGAGCATAATGTTCCGAGGAAGAAGGCCGGACTGATCGTATTCGTCATAGCCATGCTCATCGGCACCGCCTGCGCTCTCCGCGGACAGGTGCTCGGATTCCTCGATGGACTTTGCGCAAACTGGCTCATGCCTCTCGGCGGAGTGATCGCAGTGGTGTTCGTCGGCTGGATGATGAAGAAGGCAGACCTCATGGACGAGCTCTCGAGCGGAGGACGATACAATCTCAATCCGCGTTCTGTCGCTGCCCTGAGATTCCTCATCCGCTACATCGCACCGGTGGGTGTCCTCACCGTGTTCCTCACCCAGCTGTTCTCATAGCGCCATGGCGAAGAGAGAGAACTTTTCCAGCAGCCTGGGATCGCTCTTGGTGATTGCCGGTTCTGCCGTAGGACTGGGCAACATCTGGCGTTTCCCGTACATGGTCGGCACCAACGGCGGTGCTGCCTTCATCCTGCTGTACCTGTTCTTCATCTTCATCATCTGTCTTCCTATCATGGTCTCGGAGCTGACCATAGGAAGGCGTACGCAGAGCTCGTCATACGGTGCTTTCCGCACCCTCGCTCCAGACAGCAAGGTGTTCCGTCATGCGGGTATCATATATACCATCATCCCGACCCTCATCCTGTCCTATTACTGCGTCATCGGCGGTATCACGGTCGAGTTCTTCGTCCGTTCGCTCGGCGTGGCGCTTCCTACCGGAGCATGGATGAGCGTGGTGTGGATGGCGGTTTTCCTCTCCCTTACCGGTCTGATCGTGATGGCCGGAGTGCAGAAAGGCATAGAAAGGTTCAGCAAGGTGATGATGCCCCTGCTCTTCGTGATAGTGATATTCATAGCGATCCGCTCCATGACCCTTCCTGCCCGTGCGGGCGCTGTCTCGACGGCTGCCGACGGCGTGTCCTTCCTCTTCCGTCCTGATTTCAGCAAGGTCACCGTCCATACCTGTCTCGCTGCCCTCGGCCAGGCCTTCTTCTCGCTTTCGCTCGGAGGTGGCTCTATCATGACCTATGGCTCGTACATCAATCCTAAGGACAATCTCACCAGGACGGCGGGACAGATAGCGATAGTGGATCTCCTGTTCGCCATCATCGCCGGATGCGCAGTCATCCCAGCGGTGTTCGCACTCAAGGACGACCCTGCCACAGTGCTTTCGAACAACACCGACTCGGCTCTGGTGTTCAACATACTTCCGGACGTGTTCCCTCAGATGCCTTTCGGTGCTCTGATAGGTTCGTTCTTCTTCTTCGCCCTCATCCTGGCGGCCGTCACCTCATCCATTTCGCAGTTCGAGGTGCCGGTGGCGTATCTCGTGGACGAGCACAAGATGTCCAGAAAGGGTGCCGGCGTCATCGTCTTCGGCTTCGCCCTTCTTCTCGGATCGCTCTGTGCGTTACGCGGCGGCGTGCTCGGTTTCCTCGACGGACTCTGCGCGAACTGGCTCATGCCTCTCGGCGGAGTTGTCGCGGTCATCGTGGTGGGCTGGATCATGAAGAAGTCCGATTTCCTTGACGAGCTTTCGAGCAAGGGCAGCTACTCCGTGGGTGAGCGCTTCGCCCTCGTGCTCCGCTTCCTCATCCGCTATATCGCTCCGGTAGGCGTCCTTGCGGTCTTCGTCTCACAGTTATTCCTCTAGAAAATGGCAAGAGAGAAATTTTCAAGTACTCTGGGTTCCCTCCTTGTGCTCGCCGGATCTGCGGTGGGCCTGGGCAATATATGGCGCTTCCCGTACATGCTCGGCGAGTATGGCGGCGGCGCGTTCATCCTTATCTACATCGCATGCATGATACTCGTGAGCATGCCTATCCTGCTCGTCGAGATCCTTATCGGAAGGCGCAGCCAGAAGACTGCGTACGGTAGCCTCGGTGCCATAGACAAGGACGGCAAGGTCTGGAAGAACTTCGGAAGCCTCTTCGTGCTTATCCCAACCATCACCGTGTCCTACTACTCCGTGATCGGAGGATGGACGATCAAGTATTTCATCGACTCTTGCGCCCTGAAGTTCACGGCAGAGAGATCGGCGCTCGAGATAACGAGCGTGTTCGGAGAATTCGTGTCCTCTCCTTGGGCTCCTGTGGCATATCATATCTTCTTCCTTGTCGCAGTGTGCGTCATCATCGCCCTCGGAGTGAAGAAAGGCATCGAGCAGTTCAGCAAGGTGATGATGCCTATGCTCTTCGTGATCATGCTCCTTCTCGCGATCAGGGCCATGAGCATTCCTGCTCAGCCGGGCATCAGCCAGACAGCTGCAGAGGGCGTGCGCTATCTATTCGTCCCAGACTTCAGCAAGATCGGACCTTCGACCTTCGCGGCGGCTCTCGGGCAGGCCTTCTTCTCCCTCTCGATAGGAATGGGCATCATGCTTACCTACGGTTCATATCTGCCGAAGAAGGAGAACCTCGCCAAGACGGCGGCATATACCTCGCTCTTTGACCTGATCTTCGCCGTCATCGCCGGTTGCGCCGTCATCCCTGCGATGTTCGCATACGGAATGTACTCGAATCCGGAAATGGCGGTAAACGGCCCTGGACTGGTCTACAAGACCCTCCCTGTCGTGTTCTCGCAGATGCCGCTGGGCAGCGTGGTGGCGATATTCTTCTTCTTTGCCGTCATACTCGCGGCCCTCACTTCGGCGATGTCTCTCTTCGAGGTTCCTGTGTCGTGGCTCGTGGAGACCGGCAGGATGAAGCGTCCTGCTGCGTGCGTGACAGTCTTCGTGATAACCTACGTCGTGGGCCTCGTATGCTCGCTCTCGTTCGGAGTCCTCTCAGACTTCACGATCAAGGACATGGTGTTCTTCGATGCGCTTGACCACGTCACAGCGAACTGGCTCATGCCGCTCGCCGGTTTCGTCGTGGTGCTTTTCGCCGGCTGGAAGATGAAGAGGTCCGACATAATGGACGAACTTACCGACGGAGGAGAACTCAAGGGACTTGCGAAGGCGTTCCCTGTAATCTACGTTCTCATCCGTTATATCGCTCCTATCGGAGTCCTTGCAGTATTTCTCTCAAGTATTTTCGGCAACTAGCAGCTGCCTGATAAGGAATATACGAAGCCCGGTGTCTTTCTAGATGCCGAGCTTCTGTTTCATTGCCCGCAGCAGGTCGAAGGCCTGGAGCGGGGTCATGTTGTTGAGGTCCGCGGCGCTCAGGTCGTCGCGAAGGCTGCTCAAGAGAGGGTCGTCGAGCTGGAAGAATGAGAGCTGGAGCGATCCGTCTGCCTCGACGTGGCCTTCCTTGGTGTTGTGAGGCTTGACCTTCTTCTGTTTCCTGTTGGTCTCGACGGCGGTGATCACAGGTCCGGAGCCCTTCTCCAATGCCGCCAGGGTGGCTTCGGCCGAATCGAGCACCATCCTCGGCATGCCCGCAAGGCGTGCCACGTGGATACCGAAACTCTTCTCTACGCCACCTTCCCTGAGCTTGCGCAGGAAGATGACCTTCTTGTCCATCTCCTTCACGGCTATGTGGAAGTTCTTCACGCGAGGGTATATGGTCTCCATGTCGTTGAGCTCATGGTAGTGCGTCGCGAAGAGGGTCTTCGCGACCCCGTTCTCATGTATGAACTCGACTATCGCACGGGCGATGGACATACCGTCGTAGGTTGAGGTGCCGCGTCCGATCTCGTCCAGGAGTATGAGCGAGCGGGCTGACATGTTGTGGAGTATCATCGAAGTCTCGAGCATCTCCACCATGAAGGTAGACTCTCCGCGCGAGATGTTGTCGGTGGCTCCGACGCGGGTGAAGATCTTGTCGCAGTATCCTATCCTTGCAGAGTCCGCAGGGACGAAGCATCCGATCTGGGCGAGGAGCACGATGAGCGCGGTCTGGCGCAGGAGTGCGGACTTACCGGCCATGTTCGGACCGGTGAGTATCATCACCTGCTGCTTCTCGTTGTCGAGGTAGATGTCGTTAGGCACATATTCCTCGCCTGCGGCCATCAGGGTCTCGATCACGGGGTGACGGCCGGCCTTGATGTCGAGCACATAGCTCTCGTCCATGGTAGGACGGCAGTAGCGGTTGCTGGTCGCGAGATCTCCGAAAGAGGAGAGCACGTCGAGCCTTGCGAGTACCTGGCAGTTCTTCTGGATTGCAGGTATGTTGCGCTGGATCTGGGATACCACTTCACCATAGATCTGCACCTGGAGCTCATAGATGCGGCTTTCCGCACCGAGAATCTTGGCCTCGTACTCCTTGAGCTCTTCGGTGATGTAGCGTTCCGCGTTGACCAGGGTCTGCTTGCGCACCCAATCCTCCGGAACCTTGTCCTTGTGGGTGTTCCTCACCTCGATGTAATATCCGAAGACGTTGTTGTATCCTATCTTGACAGGAATGCCGGTACGCTCGGTCTCCCTTTCCTGGAGCTCGGTGAGATAGCCCTTCGCGTTGCGCGAGAGTCCGCGCAGCTCGTCGAGCTCGGCATTGACGCCGCTGCCGATGATGTCGCCCTTGTCCGCGTTGGCAGCGGGATCAGGGTGCATGGTGCTATGTATAGTCTCAAGGAGATCGTCGCATCCCGACAGGGACATGATCATTCTGTTGAGGGGCTCCACTCCTGCCTGCGCACAGGTCTCGACTATAGGGCCGATCTGGTCGAGGCCCCTTCCGAGCTGCATGACCTCGCGAGGGAGAATCTTGCCTGTGGCAGCCCTGGAGAGTATTCTTTCGAGGTCGCCGAGGTTTCCGATGTATTCCTGTATGGTGGCAAGGGCTTCGGAATCGCCCTTGAAATAGTCCACCACGTCATATCTTGAGTTGAGTTCGCCGATGTCCATGACCGGCATCGCGAGCCAGCTTCGGAGCATGCGGGCACCCATAGGGGACTGGCACTTGTCCACCACGTCCACGAGCGAGACGCCGTCGCTTCCTGATGCGCTGGCGAAGACTTCGAGGTTCCTGAAGGTGAACCTGTCCATCCACACGAACTTGTCCGCATCTATCCTGGAGATGCTGCATATATTCTTGAGGCCCACGTGCTGGGTCTGCTCGAGGTAGACGAGCAGAGCGCCTGCCGCGCATATTCCGTGAGGGAAGCTTCCTATCGCGAAGCCCTTGAGCGACTCGACATCGAGCTGCTTGCAGAGCCTCTTCTCGGCAGAGTCATAGACGAAGGCCCACTCCTCGACCGAAGTGACATAGAGGCGTTCTCCGAACCTTTCCTTGGTTCCTCTCTCGTAGCCTCTCTCGACGACGATCTCCTTGGGTGCAAATGACGAAATAAGGGTTCCTATGTAGTCGAGGCTACCTTCTGCGACCCGGAACAGACCGGTCGACACATCGAGGAAGGCTGCACCGCACTTCTCCTTCTCGAAACAGAGTCCGCAGAGGAAGTTGTTCTCCTTCTGCTCGAGCATCTGGTCGTCAAAGGCTATACCTGGGGTGATAAGTTCACTGACGCCTCTCTTTACGATACCCTTGGCCAGCTTAGGATCCTCGAGCTGGTCGCAGATTGCGACCTTGTAGCCTGCGCGGACGAGTTTCGGCAGATAGCTGTTGATGGCATGATATGGTACTCCTGCCATCAGTGTCTGGGACGCTGCGACGCTGGACCTCTTGGTCAGCGTGATACCCAGCACCTTGCTCGCGGTGACGGCGTCGTCACCGTATGTCTCGTAGAAATCTCCGCAGCGGAAAAGGAGCAGGGCCTCGGGGTACTCTGCCTTCATGGCATAGTACTGCTTCATCATCGGGGTGAGCTGCTCCTTCTTCACAGAAGGCTCCTTTATGCTGTCTTTTTCTTTCATGTCTTGCTTTTGCAGGCCCAAATTTACGAAAAAGCACCATATTTTTCCCCTCCGAGGACGTGACTTTGAAAAAGTTCTGCTAAATTGCAATGTCTATTTCCGACATGAACAGGATAAAACCGATATTCATGCTGTGTTTCACCGTCGTGCTTATGTGTATGTCGGTGTCTGTTCTTGCCGCTCCTTCGGATCCCGATTTCTGGAGCGGAGAGCCGGAAGCCATCTCGAAACGTTATTCCCAGGCATATAGACATCACAACGAGGACTGGGTCCTCGAATTTGCCGACACCCTCGACATGATGGGCCGTTCTTCCGGCAAGAGGGAATATGATTTCTATGCGGCGCAGCTGCGCTGCCATTATGCATTCAACGCTAAGGATTCTGCATCGTTCTTCCTCTACAGCGAAAAGACCCGCGACCTTGCAATGAAGCTTGGCTTCACCAAGTCCTTCTTTGCGGAGATGATGAACGTGGTCGGATTCTATATGAATTCAAACCAGAACCGCAAGGCTCGAGAGATGGCTTCCGCGCTGGTTTCCGAGGCGGAGCGTCAGGGTAATGCGGAAGGTCTTCATATGGGACACTATGCGCTCGGAACGCTATATGCCAGCTACGGCGATTATGCGAAGTCTACGACATATTTTCTCAAGGCTCTGCACTACCTGGACAGCAAGTCCGAGTCCTACGAGGCCTCCAAGGCTCAGCTCTATTCTCTCATAGCGTTCAATTGCTTCGAGGCGAAGGAATACGAGAAGGCATTGGAATACTGCGACCTGCATGATGCCTGCGGGGATTTCGACTACGACATCGAGGCTTGCCGTGCGCTCAGCTGTTACTATATGCAGGATTATGACAACTTCGTCCGCAACGCTGAAGCCTATCTCGCCAAGGAAAGCAGTACGTCAGTCTCGTACGATTACTACTGTGCATGGCTGCAGATACTGCTCTATGCGATAGATGGAGAGTACGACAAGGCGATGGAACTTGCCGATCAGTTGGCCGATGACGGAGACATCTATTCGGCGAAGTCGGAGGTCTATAAGCAGAAAGGTGATTGGAAGAGCGCTTTCGAGTGTCAGGAAAGGTGCTCGGATTATCTCAAGGACATGAGGGAGGCCATGTTCCTCGAAGACATGGAGCAGATGGACAAGGAGATGACGGACCTGGTCGACCTGAACAACAAGGATCACGATATCCTGGTCCTCCATTTCGTGCTCTATATGGCCGGTGTCATCCTTTTTGCGGCAGTCATCCTGATATTCTTCATCATCAAGCATCATAGGGAGGTCGTGAAGCTGCAGAATCGCCAGCTGGAACGCTCGAAGCGTTATTTTGCCCTTGTCGAGAATGCTCCTTTCGGATATTCGAAGGCAAGGCTCATCTACGGTCCGGACGGCAAGGTATGCGACTACGTGACCTTCGAGGTCAACAAGATGCTGAAGAGGTCTTTCCTGAACAATGACTATGTGATTGGCACGAAGACCATCGTGGAATCGTATCCGGAATCAAGCCCCGTACTGCTCGGACAGATCAACAAGGGTATCGACGAGAATCTTCCATACGTCCGATTCAACTTCCACCTTGTCGAATTCGACCGTCACTACGAGACCATCATCATCTTCGACGGGACTGACACCATCCAGATCATCAGCCTCAATACGACAGACGTGATCAAGTACCGTAAGCAGCTCGAGGCTACGAATGCGATGTTGCGAGAGGCGAAGGACGCGGCGGAGAAGTCGGAGAAGGTGAAGACCAGGTTCGTGCAGAACATGAGTCACGAAGTCCGTACTCCGCTGAATGCCATCGTCGGCTTCTCCCAGCTGCTCGGTCTGCCTGACGGCATGATCTCGGAGCAGGAGAAGCAGGAATATTCGAGCTACATCACGGCAAATTCCGATCTCCTCACCATGCTGATCAACGACATACTCGACATGGGTGACATTGACTCAGGCAACTACAGCGTGACGATGGCTCCTGCCCGTTGCAACAGCATCTGTCAGGCTGCGGTCAACACCACCATAACGAGGGCTCACCCTGGAGTACAGATGTACGTGGAGTCGGAGCTGGACGATGACTACACCATAGTCACCGACTACAGGCGAGTACAGCAGGTGCTCATCAACTTCCTGACGAACGCATGCAAGAATACCGTCAGCGGCAGCATAGTTCTCCGCTGCACGGATAAGAACATCCCGGGGAAGGTCACCTTCTCCGTCACTGACACAGGATGCGGCGTGCCGGAAGAGAAGTCCGAAATCATATTCGAGCGTTTCTCGAAGCTCGACCAGTTCAAGCCGGGTTCGGGCCTCGGCCTGAATATATGCCGTGATATCGCAGAGCGTCTTGGCGGCGAGATCGGCCTCGACAAGTCCTACACCGGCGGTGCCAGGTTCTTCCTCAACCTTCCTCTCGATCCTCAGAATCCTTCTTCTTTCTGACGGTCGACAGCCGATTTTCGCGTTCTCCTTCTCACAGATTTTTCGTATCTTTGACGCTTTATGGACAAGCGCGTTCTCATCATATCGTATTATTGGCCGCCGACTGGTGGCTCGGGAGTCCAGAGATGGGTGAAATTCTCCCGATATCTGCCGTCTGAAGGATGGCAGCCGGTGGTCTATACGCCGTCGAATCCGGAGATGATAACGGTGGATGAGAGCCTTGCGTCGGAGATTCCTTCCGAAGTCGAGGTGATCAAGCGGCCTATATTCGAGCCGTACGAGATCTACCGCAAGCTCAGCGGCAAGAAGGGAGGCGCCCAGAAGGGTGAGGTCAATCCCATCAACGCCGGGAAGAAGAGTCTCGGTCAGAAGCTGGCCCTCTTCGTCAGAGGCAATTTCTTCATTCCTGATCCACGCTGTTTCTGGATCGGCCCGTCGGTGAGATATCTGAAGAACTATCTCAAGGAGCATCCTGTAGACGTTATCGTCAGCACCGGTCCTCCTCATTCTATGCATCTGATCGCGAGAAAGCTTGCGCTTGCAACCGGCACTCCTTGGATAGCGGACTTTCGTGATCCATGGACGAAGATGTTCTACTTCAAGCATCTCGGTCTGACCGCGTTCTCGGCCCGCAGGCACCGTAAGCTGGAAAGCAAGGTGCTGGACGACGCCACAGTCGTGGTGGCCGTGTCTCCGCTCGTGCGTGATGAGTTCGTCTCGATGACAAGGACCCCTGTCGAACTGATTACCAACGGCTATGACGGGAACGATGCAGTCGAGGTCGAGCCGGACGGATTCTTCAACATTACCCACACGGGACTCTTCGCAGCCGACGGAATCCCGGAAAAGCTCTGGGAGGTTCTGGCGGAGAAGGCTGCTGCCGACGAGTACTTTGCCGACAGGCTGAGGATAAGACTGGTCGGAAAGACCGATGCCGTCGTACTTGCCTCCATCGACGCAGCGGGCCTCGGGGACAAGCTCGTGAACCTTGGCTACCAGCCTCACAAGATGGCTGTCGAGGAGCAGGCGAGAGCTACCATACTTATGCTTCCCCTCAGGAAGGAGCCGGAATACAGGGCTGTCCTTCCGGGCAAGCTTTTCGAATACCTTGCTGCGCGCAGGCCTATCCTCGGCATTGGACAGCCGGACGGAGCCATGGCCAGGATAGTCGCAGACACGAATACAGGCGAGACCGCCGACTGGAACGACAAGGCAGCCATGAAAGCCTTCGTCGACAGACACTGGGATGCCTTCCGACAGGGAAGGACTCTCTATGACGGCAGGGATGTATCCGCATACTCCCGCCGCTCCCTTACGCGCCGAATGGCCGAACTAATGAACAGAATCGCAAAATGAACAGACAGATCAAGCAGATCCTCACGTATCTGGGGATAGTAGTTTTCTTCCTCGTGATCTCCTACGCATTCGTGCCGCAGGTGCTTGGCGGCAAGATCGTGAACCAGTCCGACATCTCCGGATGGACCGGAATGACACACGAGATCAGCCAGCACAACGCCGCACATCCGGACGATCCTACATACTGGACCAACTCCATGTTCGGTGGTATGCCGACCGTCACCATGTACGATAAGTTCGAAGGCGACCTCACCAATCCTCTCTACAAGTTCCTGCTTCTGGGTAAGAGACCGGCGACCTATATCTTCGTCGCCCTGCTCGGAGCCTTCCTGCTGATGCTCTCGCTGGGCATCAACCGTTTCCTTGCGGTCGGAGGAGCAATAGCGGTGGCGTTCTGCTCATACAATTTCCAGATCATCCAGGTCGGGCACAATACCAAGATGCAGGCGATAGCCTTCTTCCCTTGGGTGCTCGCGGCCATGATATATACCTATCGCAGCGCCCTTTCCGACGAGAAGAAAGGCTGGCTCTGGAAGGTGCTTCCTGGCAGCGCGCTCTTCGGACTTGCGCTCAGCTTCCAGATCAAGGCGAACCATCCGCAGATCACCTGGTACCTCGCTGCCTGTGTAGTAATGGCCGCCATCGCCGAGTTCGTGACCGTGCTCATGGACAAGAAGGCGCTCAAGGACAAGCTCGTCCGTTTCTTCTCCGCATCGGCCCTGCTTCTGGTGCTGGGAATAGCTGGCATCGCGACCAATGCGAACAAGCTCATCCCGACCTACGATTACTCGAAGGCCACCATGCGCGGCGGCTCGGAACTGGGTCAGTCTGACGGCTCCAAGGGAAGCAAGGGACTCGATCTCGACTATGCGACCGCATGGTCATACGGAATCGGAGAGACTCCGAACCTGATGATCGCGAACTACAATGGAGGTGCGTCTGCAGGCGAGCTCTCTGCCGACTCGCAGACCGCAAAGGTGCTCAAGCAGTACGGCTACAGCGGCAAGAATCTCAAGGACACGCTCAAGGCCATGCCTCTCTACTGGGGTCCTCAGCCATTCACCGCGGGCCCTATGTACATGGGCGCAATCTCCGTCTTCCTCTTCGTCCTCGGCCTCTTCCTCTGCAAGGGCAAGGAGAAATGGTGGATGCTCGCAGCGACCGTGTTCGCCGTGCTCCTGGGATGGGGCAACCACATGATGTGGTTCACCAAGCTCTGCTTCGACATACTTCCGATGTACAATAAGTTCAGGACCGTGTCCATGTCCCTTGTCGTGCTCCAGGTGACCATCCCTCTGCTGGGATTCTATGCACTGGACCGCATACTCAAGGGTGAGCACAGCTGGGCTGAGGTGAAGAAGGCCGGCATAGTCTCGCTTGTCGTCACGGCAGGATTCTGTGCGCTTTCTCTTCTCATCCCTTCACTTGCGGGAGACTTCGTGTCAGCTGCGGACGCTCAGCTTCCTGAGCAGCTCGTTGATGCTATCCAGGCAGACCGTGTCGCGCTTCTGCGCCATGATGCCCTCATTTCTCTCGTGCTCATCCTCGTCGCTGCCGGCCTGATCGCATGGGCTTGCATGGCTAAGGACGAGACTCGTGGAAAACGCGTGACCACCGCGGCAGCAGTCATCTGCCTGCTCGTGTTCGCAGATCTCTTCGTCACAGGCAAGAGATATCTCAACTCAGATCATTTCATCAGCCCTAAGGACTTCTCCAGCCAGTTCGAGGCGCGCGTAGTGGACCAGATGATACTCGAGGATGACGATCCTGACTACAGGGTGCTCGACATGAGCGTGAACACCTTCAACGACTCTCACCCTTCATACTGGCACAAGACCATAGGCGGTTACAGCCCTGCGAAGATGCAGCGTTATCAGGACCTCATCGACCACTATATCACCAGGGAAATGAATGCTATCGTGAAGGTTGCGAATGAGACCCAGACAGTATCCGGTGTCACCGAGAACTTCCCTCAGACTCCGGTGCTGAACATGCTCAACACAAAGTATGTCGTGCTTCAGGATGACGTGCCACCGGTAGTCAACAGCCACGCTTACGGCAACTGCTGGTTCGTGGACGGACTCATCCTCGCGGACAATGCCGACGAGGAGCTGACCCTTCTCGGGGCAGTCGACCTCAGGTCCACCGCCATAGTCAGGAAAGAGGACGCCGTTGAGGTTCCCGAGAGTGGCTGGGACATCTACGATGCTGACGAGATCCGCCTTGTGAGCTACGCGGCGAACGAGCTCCACTATGCCTACAGGACCAGCGTCCCTAGGGTGGCGGTCTTCAGCGAGGTGTACTATCCGGGCTGGGTTTCCGACCAGGTCGAGCTTTTCCGTGCAGACTGGACCCTGCGCGCAGCAATGGTTCCTGCCGGCGAAGGCGAGATCGTGATGAGGTTCGAACCTCAGTCATACAAGAGGGGAGAGAACATCTCGAGGGCAAGCTCTATCCTGCTTCTCCTCGTGCTCCTGGCCTCTCTGGCGGCCCCGGTGGCCGCTTGTAAAAGAGACGAACAATAGTTAACTTTGTATATTTAACTGCATTCAGATGAATCTTTCACCAGCGCTTGAAAAGGCATATACGAAGGAACAGCTTTCCGCAAAGGAGGCACAGCGACTTGCCGAGTACATAGCATTCGGCCCTATCGTGTTCCAGACCAGCCGGCTCATGCTGAAGTTCGGCATCCTCGACCTTCTTCGCGACAGCGAGGGAGGCTTGACCATGGCGCAGGTAGCTCAGGCGACGGGCCTGTCGGACTACGCCGTCAAGGTGCTTCTCGAGGGTTCGCTCTCGATAGGAACCGTCCTCGTGGACAAGGACAGCGAAAGATTCACCCTTTCCAAGGCCGGATGGTTCCTCGCGACCAGCGAGATGACCAGGGTCAACATGGAATTCAACCACGACGTGAACTACGAAGGATGGTTCAGGCTTGAGGAATCCCTGCTCGAGGGACGTCCTGCCGGCTTGGAGCATTTCGGTAGCTGGCCGACCATCTACGAGGGCCTTTCTTCTCTCCCTGAGCAGGTGCAGAAGAGCTGGTTCGGATTCGACCACTTCTATTCGGACCACTCCTTTGACGCGGCCCTCGACGTTATCTTCTCCGGCAAGGTCGACAATCTCCTTGACGTGGGCGGAAACACAGGCAAGTGGGCACTGCGCTGCGTGGATCGTGACGAGAACGTGAACGTGACCATCGTGGATCTTCCTCAGCAGCTCGGACTCATGAGGAAGAACGTTGAAGGAAAGAAGGGCGCGGACAGGATACACGGCTACGGAATGAACCTTTTGGACCGCAGCCAGAGTTTCCCTACCGACAGGGAATACGACGTGATATGGATGAGCCAGTTCCTGGACTGCTTCGGAGAGGACGAGATCGTCAGCATACTCTCGCGTGCGAAGGCGTCCATGGGAGCGAACACGAGACTCTGCATAATGGAGACCTTCTGGGACAGGCAGAAGTTTGAGACGGCTGCGTTCTGTCTCACCATGACCAGCCTCTACTTCACTGCGCTGGCCAATGGAAACAGCAAGATGTATCACTCCGAGGATATGGCTCGTCTGGCTGAGAAGGCCGGACTCGTCGTCGAGAATATCTACGACGACCTCGGCCCTGGAGGACACAGCATAATGGTTTGCAAACAGTATTAGAATTATGGATATCAAGGAAATTGAAGCAAAGGTGAGGGCCTTCCTCATCGACGAACTCGAGATCGACGAAGACAAGATCTACGATGATTCAAGGCTCAAGGAGGACATGGGCATCGACAGCCTCGAGGTTGTGGACGTCGTGGTCCTCGTCGAGCAGACATTCGGAATCAAGATGAAGAACGAGGACTTCAAGGTCGTGAAGACCTTCGGACAGTTCTGCGCATTCATCGCCGAGAAGCTCGCGTAACCAGCGGTGGCGGAGCTTGATCATAGCCAGTGGAAGGGTACCACGGGCGGAACCACATGGATGCAGAAGACGCTCGTAGTCCTCTTCAAGGTCGTTCCGGTCGAGATTCTCTATGCCGTGATGGGCGTAGTGATACTCTTCTACATGATCTTCAACCGCCAGGGTTACCTGAGTTCATACCATTGGTTCAGGAGACGTTTCGACTTCGGACCGCTCAAGGCCTTTGCGGGAGTGTACCGCAACCACTTCGTGTTCGGTCAGGTCATACTCGACCGCTTCGCGATGTACGCGGGCAAGACCTTCCGCTTCGTCTTCGACGGAAAGGAGAAGTTCGACGCCCTTGCCGCAGGAGACTCGGGATTCATGATGGTCAGCTCCCATGTGGGCAACTATGAGCTTGCCGGATACTCGCTCCCGACCGGAGGACGCAAGTTCAACGCGCTGGTATTCGCCGGCGAGACCGAGACCGTCATGAAGAACAGGAACATCATGTTCGGAAGCAATTCCATCTCGATGATTCCCATGACCGAGGACATGTCCCATATCTTCGCCCTCAGCTGCGCACTTTCCGACGGAGAGATAGTCAGCATGCCAGGGGACAGGATTTTCGGGTCGCAGAAGTCTGTCAGATGCTCATTCATGGGCAAGGATGCAGATTTCCCCATGGGCCCTTTCGCCCTCGCCGTCCAGAGGAACGTGCCGGCGCTCGCGGCCTTCGTCATGAAGACCGGATCGAGGAGCTATCGCGTCATCCTGCGTGAGCTTGGTTGGGGGGATGCCGAAGGGAAGGTCGGGAAGATACAGCGCATGGCATCAGGATTCGCCGCAGAGCTGGAGAAGGTGATGGGTCAGTTCCCATACCAATGGTTCAATTATTTTGACTTCTGGAAGGAAGATGAGAATTGATGAGATAGACATACTCGAAGTGCTTCCTCAGCGACCTCCGTTCTGCTTTGTGGACCGGATGCTGAGCTACGAGGACCCCGACATCGTGACTGAGTACACGGTGAAGGAGGACTGTGTCTTCCTCGAGCAGGGGCAGATGCGTGCCGCCGGGCTCGTGGAGGTGATGGCCCAGTCCAGCGCTGCGAGAGTAGGCTACATCAATAAGTTCATCAAGAAGCTTAACGTGAACGTGGGCTTCATCGGAAGCGTCAAGGGACTGAAGATATACAGATGTCCTCGCTTGGGCGAGACCATGGTCACCAAGGTGGAACTCAAGCAGGAGATATTCTCGATCTCGATGGTGCAGGCTACGGTCTGCGTCGGAGACGAGAAGATAGCGGAAGCAACATTGAAGACCGTTGAGGTAGAATGAGAAGGACTGTCAGGATAGCGGACAACATAGTCTCGCCGCTGGGCTTCAGCTCGGAGGCGAACTACGCTGCGGTGAAGGCCGGCGAGAGCGCGATCAGGCGTCACGACGGCACCTTCGGCGTCCCTCAGCCTTTCGCGGCGTCCCTCTTCGAGCGGGAACTCGTGATGGCAAAGGCGGCGCAGTGCGGCATCCCGTCCGGACTGAGCTTCTTCGACACTATATGCCTGCTCTCGGCAAAGCTTGCCCTGGAGGGCAGCGGAGTGGATCCCCGTTCCCCGAGGACGGCTTTCGTGCTTTCGACCATCAAGGGCAACGTCGATCTGCTCGCGGATAAGGACGCCGACCAGAGCAAGGTGCTGCTCGGCTCATCGGCGAGCCTCTTGGGGGAGTTCTTCGGAAATCCAAACCCTGTTGAGGTCGTATCCAATGCCTGCATCTCAGGCGTATGCGCGCTCATTCAGGCGGGCAGGATGATAGAGGACGGCAGCTATGACCATGTCGTCGTGGTAGGTGCGGAAGTTCAGTCGAGCTTCATCATCTCCGGTTTCCTCTGCCTCAAGGCTCTCTCGGACAGCCACTGCAAGCCGTTCGATGCCGCCAGGTCCGGTCTCAATGCCGGAGAGGCTGCGGCCACGATGGTGCTTGGCGCCAGCGAGAAGGTTGGTGAAGACCAGTGGGAAGTGGTAAGAGGCGCCGTAAGGAATGACGCAAACCATATTTCCGGACCGTCGAGGACTGGAGAGGGTAGCTACAATGCCCTCAGATATGTGCTCGAGGCTGCGGACAAGGACGAACTCGCATTCGTCAACGTGCACGGCACAGCGACCGTATACAATGACGAGATGGAGTCAATAGCACTTGAACGGGCAGGCCTTTCGGACATGCCGGTCAACGCGCTGAAAGGCATCTATGGACATACCATGGGCGCGGCCGGAGTGCTTGAGTCCATACTTTCCATCCATGCCTGCGAGGACGGCACCGTCCTTGCTACCAAGGGATATTCGGAGTGCGGAACCTCGCGTCCGGTGAATGTGAGCGCGGAGAACCGTACGACTGGGAAGAAGGCTTTCGTGAAGCTTCTTTCGGGCTTCGGCGGATGCAACGCTGCGGCTCTTTTCCGAAAGGGCGAGGGTAACCGCGGCCGTGTTCCGGCAGAACCCGTGCTCGAAACGGTGAAGACAGTGCGCCTGAGCTCCCAGGACAGCGATCTCGTCGCTCTGTACAAGCAGCAGGTGGGAGACTATCCCAAGTTCTTCAAGATGGATAGCCTCAGCAAGCTGGGCTTCCTCGCGACGGAACTTCTGCTCAAGGGAGAAGACAGGACAGAGCTCAGGGAGGACAGGGCAGTGGTGCTCTTCAACACCAGCGGACCGCTGTGCAACGACCGCCACTTCCAGCAGACCATCTCCGATCCGGAGGGATGGTTCCCGAGCCCGGCGCTCTTCGTATATACCCTCGCGAACATCGTCACCGGCGAGATTGCGATAAGGAACAGGTTCAAGGGAGAATCCTCGTTCCATGTGCTCGGTACTAGGGACCGTGCGCAGATGGACAGAATAATAAGGGAAGCCTTCATGGACGGAGTCACCCGTTCCGCGATCTGCGGTTGGGTGGAGTGTTCCGCCGATGATTGCTTCGAAGCAGAGATATCATTGATAGAAAACAAGAATTTACAATAAGATGGAAGAACTGATCAACAATCTTAAGCTCCAGATCATCGAGGCCCTCAACCTTGAGGGCATGACCCCAGACGAGATAGAGAACGACGCTCCTCTCTTCGGAGAAGGACTCGGTCTTGACTCAATCGACGCTCTCGAGCTCATCATGCTCCTCGAGAAGCAGTACGGCATCAAGCTCGCCAATCCTGCAGAGGGCAAGGCGATCTTCAAGTCGGTCAACGTGATGGCCGCATACATCGCCGAGAACAGGAAGAAATAATGCAGCGACGTATCCTCATAAGCGGTGCCGGAGTGGTTTCGGCCATAGGTCTGGACAAGGCTCAGACCCTGGAATCCCTGCGTGCGGGGAAGACGGGAGTCGATAAGGTGAGCTATCTCGAGACCGACAGGACAGAGTTCCCTGTCGGAGAGGTGAAGCTGACCAACGGCCAGATGAAGCAGATGCTGGGAATCGCGCAGGACAAGGTCATAACCAGAACCTCACTGATGGGCATCATGGCCCTCAAGGAAGCATTGGCACAGGCCGGACTCTGCAGCGAGGACCTCTCTGACGCAGCCCTCGTGGGAGGCACCACGGTAGGAGGAATGGACAGCAGCGAGAAATACTATCGCGACTTCATCAATCCCGATTCCGCCGAGCATTCCGAGTACATATCTGCCCATGACTGCGGCACCACCACGGACGCGATGGCGGACTATTTCGGAGCTTTCAAGCTCACCACGACCCTTTCTACCGCCTGCTCTTCGGCAGCGAACGCGGTGATACTCGGCGCAAGGCTGATACTGAGTGGCCGGGCAGAGATCGTGGCTGTGGGAGGCAGCGAGTGTCTTTCGAGCTTCCATGTGAACGGCTTCAACACCCTGATGATACTCGACCGCGAGCAGTGCCGTCCTTTCGACGCGAGCAGGGCAGGACTCAATCTCGGAGAAGGTGCCGCCTTCCTCATACTCGAAAGCGAGGAGTCGGCAAGACGCAGGGGAATCAAGCCGATAGCCGTACTTTCCGGCTATGGAAATGCCTGCGATGCCTTCCACCAGACCGCGTCGTCCGCTGACGGAGAGGGCGCATATCTCGCGATGGGCAAGGCACTCCGAATGGGTGGAATCCAACCGTCGGACGTGGACTACATCAATGCCCACGGCACAGGAACCCCGAACAACGACGCCAGCGAGAGCGCTGCGATGATGCGCGTGTTCGGCGACGACATACCGCCGGTTTCCTCGACCAAGTCCTTCACAGGGCACACGACCAGTGCC